>JAJRPH010000068.1 GCA_024280875.1 Deltaproteobacteria bacterium
ATATGAAATCCAGGAAAGTCTTCCGGCGGAATTGCAGTTCCCTACAAACCTGAGAGATGCCACTGCGCTTTTCAATCAGTCCAAAGAAGCAAGAGACCTTTTTGGCGATGAATTTGTGGATCACTATGTCAGCTCCCGGGAGTGGGAAGTCCGGGAATATGAAAAGTTTGTGACAAACTGGCAATTGCAGCGTTACTTCGAGATTATATAATGAACCAATATAATTTTCCGACCATTATATTGAGCGGGCAGGGGGCGCTTGCGGAGTTTGTTAATCGCCTGAAGGAAAAAAATCACCAGCGGGTTTTCGTGGTTACGGATGAGACATTAAAGGCCTGCGGGGTGCTGGCGAAACTAACGGATTTGTTAGATGAGCAAAAGATTCTGTTTTCGGTTTTTTCAGAAACCCACCCGAACCCCATTGAAGAAGACGTGACAAAAGGAACGGCAGCTTTTAAAGACAGCCAATGCGACAGTATTATCGCCCTTGGCGGGGGGAGTCCCCTGGATGCGGCAAAGGCCATAAAAATCATGACTGCGCATGCACCTCCCCTGGCACAGTATGATGATGCCAAAGGCGGGGACCGGCTGATCACGGAATCCATGCCGCCATTATATGCCATTCCGACAACCGCTGGCACCGGAAGCGAGGTGGGGCGATCGGCGGTGATCATTTCTTCTGCCACCGGTAAAAAAGCAATTTATTTTCATCCGGATTTGTTGCCGGATATGGCGGTTCTGGAGCCTGAACTGACCGCCGGTTTGCCGCCGCATATCACGGCCGCTACCGGCGTTGATGCGTTTGTCCATTGCCTGGAAGCCTATTTTGCTCCCGGTTTTCACCCCATAGCCGACGGCATCGCCTTGCAGGGACTTGAGCTGGTTCTTGACTGGCTGCCAAAAGCTGTTAAAGACGGCCAAAACCTGGATGCGCGTGAACGGATGCTCATTGCCGCAACTATGGGGGCGGCGGCGTTTCAGAAGGGGCTTGGTATGATTCATTCCCTGGCACACCCATTGTCCAGCCGATGCAACATGCATCACGGGCTGGCAAACGCCCTGCTCATGCCGGCTGCCATTTCATTTATTGAAAAGGCCACCCTGGATAGGGACCAGCTAAATCGTATCAAAAGAGTGCAGGCCCTGTTCGCAGTCCGCGGAAATCAATCCGGCAGTCTGGCGGAAATGAGTTTACAATTTATCGAGAGCCTGGGTATTGCGCAGGGGCTTTCAAATCATGGTGTTTTGGAAAATAATCTGGAATCGCTGGCTAAAGAAGCATTGGAAGATCCCTGTCACCAAACCAATATGATCCCGGTGGTACTTGTGGATCTGCTATCCGTTTATAAGGCGGCATTATGAAAATCGCACTGCTCCAGTGTGATCATGTGGTAAAAGAGCTTCAGCCGACGCATGGTGATATCCCGGATCTTTTTAAAAACCTGTTTGACCGTGTTGCACCGGAAGTGTCCCTAAGTGTATTTAACGTAACCAAAGGAGAATACCCGGATCTTTCCGCGTCAGATCATTTTGACGGGTTTATAAGCAGTGGGGCGCGGTATTCGGTTTATGATAATGACCCATGGATTTTCCGGTTCAAAGAATTTGTCCGAAAGCTCTATGATCACAACATGAAATTTGTCGGTATCTGTTTTGGTCACCAGATGATGGCCGAGGCTTTAGGGGGGAAGTGCGAAAAATCAGATCAGGGCTGGGGGGTCGGCATTAAAGAGGTGAAGATATATAAAAAAATGCCCTGGATGCAGCCGGAACTGGACAGCTACCGGATGATTGTCAGCCATGCGGACCAGGTCATGATGATCCCTGAAAATAGTGAAGTGCTGGGTGGAAATTCCCATTGCCCCTGTTCCATATATACGGTGGGAGAAAATTTTCTGGGTATCCAGGCCCATCCGGAATTTACACCTGCCTTTGAGAAAGATATCATGAGTGTTCGGGAAGATCGTATCGGGAAAAAGGCCATAAATGAAGCAATTCCGACATTGACTGAACAGACCGACGAAGCCGTTGTCACACGCTGGATAATTCATTTTATTCAGAACAACAAATAAATTTTTTATACCGCCATAAACATTGGAGGCATGACAATGTATGGATTTAAAGGAAAAATACTGGTTGTTGATCTGGATCAAAAAAATTTCAACGTTATCGAAAAAGATGAGCCGTATTTTCGGAAATATATAGGCGGTGCCCTGCTGGGGGCAGCCCTGTATGAAGAAATGATTGACGGGTTAGAAACAGTGAATTCGCTTGCGTCGGAAAATCCCATTGTTTTTGCCACCGGCCCCATGGCCGGCGGTATTGTCTGCGGCGCTACCCGGGTGAATATCCTGTCAAAGGCGCCCGAGTCTACGGGGATTTATCTGTCCCAGGCCGGCGGTGAATTCGGGCCGGCTATCAAACGTGCTGGCTTTGATGCGCTGGTGATCACCGGAAAATCCGATATCCCGCTTGTACTGGACATTAATAATGACAGGGTGGGCTTTGTTGAAGCCGGTGATTTGTGGGGAATGGATCGGGTGGCTGCCAGGCAGCGGTTGATTGCGGACATGGGAAAAGACTATTGTATCGCGTCCATCGGACCGGCTGGTGAAAACAAGGTCCGGTATGCCAATATCATGTTTGAACCGGAACACTATGCGGGCCGGGGAGGGCTTGGGGCAGTCCTGGGAGCAAAATTAGTCAAAGCGGTGGCGGTTCGCGGAGACCAGGAAATCATGTTTAAGGATCCCGGGACTGTCAAGAAAGTCAATCGCAAAGGCGGGAGCGGGTTTTCCGAATCCATAAAAAAGCATCCCCGTTCTTTTCTCGCTGTTTTAAGGCATCTCGGAACCTATGGGCTGCTTGAAATGAACCGGAAAACCGGAAATCTACCTACCCGTAATTTTAATTCCGGATGCCCGGAAGATACAGTGGATTTGAAACGTTATCATCATGAAACAGCAAAAGAAGAGATTGTCGGTCGCATCACCCCTTGCAAAAATTGTTTTGTTGCGTGCAAAAAAAGTTCAAAAATAAATCCGGATCATAGCAGTCTGGCGGAATATGAAAGTATCGCCATGCTTGGCCCCAATATCGGTCTTGAAGGCGATTTGGAAACATGCCTGGAGGCTTGTGAACTCTGTAACCGTATGGGACTGGATACGATTTCAACCGGAAATATAATTGCATGGCTGATGAACTGCTTTGAAAGCGGTGTTTTGGATCAGGAAAAAGAGGGGTATTCCATCCGGTTTGGAGACGGTCAAAAAGTCCTTGAACTTATCAAAAACATAGCGTTTCGCGAGAATGATCTGGGGAATCTTCTGGCAGATGGTATCGATCAGGCGGTGAACAAATTCGGCCCTCAGACCATGCCATTTTCGCGGTTTGTGAATGGGGTCGGTATGCCGGCCCATATGCCGAGAAAAAAACCGGGCATCGGGTTTTCTTATCTGCACGGACCCAACCCGAATGATCATATGAAGCAGGAGCATGACTGGATTGCTGCTTATCCCGGAAGCTTAAAAGCGTTTAACCTTGATGTGACGTCGGCCCCGGATGCCCTTGATGAAGCAAAAATAGATGTCGCAAAAGCAACGCAAACCTACTATGCGGCCATGGATTCGTTGAGCCTGTGCATGTTCATATTCGGACCCGGAAATATTTATACGTTTGATGAAGTCATAGACATGGTGAATGCAGCCACCGGGCTTCAGCTTAGCTTTGAGGATTTGATGAAAATCGGAGAACGGACCATTCAGTTGCAGCGAAAATTGTATCTGGATTTGGGCGGCAAAGACGGAGAGTTTTTGTCGTTTATGGGAGAGGAAATTCCTGACGGCCCTTCAAAAGGGGCAAAAATAAACAAAACTGATTTTGATCATGCCAGAAAATATTATTATGAGATAATGGGATGGGATGAAAAAGGATGCCCGAAAAAAGAAACCCTTGAAAGGTTGGGGATTTGATCAGTAATGTATAATCGATATGATTGTATAATTTTTCCTTGACAATCACATGATTTATCATTAATTAATTAAACCTTGATGATCCCCGGCAGCTCAGTCGGCAGAGTCCCGCAGGGCGGGATTAACCACCGTAGCAGTGGGATCAAGGAAGTAGAGTTATAGCAGTAAAGTTTTTTCTGATCCCCAGTAGCTCAGTCGGCAGAGCAGGTGGCTGTTAACCACCGTGTCCGTGGTTCGAGTCCGCGCTGGGGAGCCAGTTTCAATCCTGCCGTAAAGGCGGGTTTATATATAAGAAAGCCCCGCGCGTGAAAACGCCCGGGGCTTTTTCATTTAGGGTCTCAAATGAAAAAGGAATATCAGGTACATATTCTTCAGAGCCGGAGTTAAACCGGAGTAATGGCCGCTATTATAACGGATACGTAGCAACCTGCTCTTGCCATTGATGTTGTTTTTTTATATACTATATTTCTAATGAATTTAAAATCAGGACTGTATTAATCGTCTGCGGGTTCAGGTCTTTTAAATAAATATTGGGAAGGAGGCAGCTGTGTGGGAAAAGTTATCCGGTCAAATTCGTGCCATTTCAGCTTTGTCCTTGACTATAGGCAATACGCTGTTCTGGATGATACCGCTGTTTATTGCGGGGATTTTTAAATTTTTAATTCCGGTTCATACATTACGTAAACTTTTTAACAACGCCATAACCATTGTGTGTAACAAATGGAATAGTTGGAATAACACAATTATTGACCTGACCCAAAATGTTCGATGGGATGTTCAAGGGCTTGAAAATTTAAAAAAAAATGATTCATACCTGATTCTTTCCAATCATCAGACATGGACCGATATTATTGTTCTTGAAAAGATTTTTATCAATAAGATACCTTTTCTAAAATTTTTTGTTAAGCAGGAGTTGCTCTGGATTCCGGTGCTGGGCTTTTCCTGGTGGGCGCTGGATTTTCCGTTTATGAAACGGTATTCAAAAGAATTTTTAGAAAAGAATCCGCACCTTAAAGGTAGGGATTTAGAAGCCACGCGCGAGGCCTGCAAAAAATTCAAAAGCATACCGGTATCTGTGATGAATTTTGTGGAAGGTACCCGGTTCACTCCCCAGAAACACAAAAAACAACAGTCTCCCTATAAAAATCTCCTATGTCCGAAGGCCGGAGGTACTGCGCTGGTATTAGACGCTCTGGG
>JAJRPH010000069.1 GCA_024280875.1 Deltaproteobacteria bacterium
AAAAAGTCAAATTCTGATGGCAAAGAAAAAAGCTCCAAATTCAAGGTGCGTAAATCCTGAGTGATGATTTGTACTTAGCGTACCATGAAGAAACGAAGGATGAAGCGCAACGCAGAATTTGGACTTTTTACGAAGCCATCAAATATCGATAAGCCACCACGCCTGAAATACCAGTACACCAAACCAATACGGTAACTGTGATGTGAAATATCAAAGACAAATCCGGTTGCCCTAAAATCATCCAGGCCGGATAAATATCAATGGACATGGCAAACGCAGGAGCACAAATTATAATGACTCCCCACAATTGCCGGGCAAACAGGCCGTATGCAGCCACCAGTTCAAAAGCAAGAATCCACAAAGGGCTGTATCGGGCAATACCGTCACCGCTTGCCGCCGGTACGTATGTGAGATAAAATCCATTCCCGGAAATCCACATGATCACCGTCACCAGAATAGTTATACAAATCAAACCAATGGGAATCAGCAAACGCATTTTATCGCCTCGATACCTGTTCCATTCAATTGATATAAATATCAACAGCCTGTTAGGCGGCCCGTTTTGCCTCAATCTGCTCAAGCAACGCCTCAAGCCTTGTAAATGTGGATTCCTCGCTGTACTTTCGGGCATCCGCATGATCCACATCAATCATCACCGACGGCACCCCGAATTGATCCGTCATCAATTTCTGCTGATCGAGCTGTGTCACGGAATACGGTTTACAACTCCGGTTGCTGGCAAACACAATCCCGTCAATGTTCAATTTTTCAACAACCGTCTGCATAGACTTCCCCCTCAGCTTCATCCCGTGGGGGCAGATATAACAATTCTGGGTCCGGGCGCAATATTCTAAAGCATCTCCGCCGTCATAGTCAAACAAGTCAAAACTGCCTTCCACGGTCCCGATACATAACGTATAGGTAGCCCCCACAATATTGGCTCCAAATTTTGCAAGACCGCCTGACATGTTTCGTAACTGATGCCACGGCGCAATATTGTCCCAGAACAGGCGGTATTTTTCATCCGGCACGGGAAAAATGCCTTCAGTTACCCGTTGTTCAGTCTCATCTGTTAAAAGCTTATAATGGTCCACAAACTGCGAAGTCCCCCGGGCCACCAAAAACGGCGCCATCTGAACAAACGAATCAAACGCCGTGATCCCCGAAGGTTGATGTTCCGCAAAGCTTAAAAACCGCTTCCAGTGACGGATGCCTTCACTGGTGTTGGATACGGCTGCAAGGGCTTTGTCCATGTCAAATTTCTGGCCGGACATTTCCTCAATGGTTCGAATCAGGTCTTTAAACTGCTGAATAATATACTTCCGGTCCTTTTCCTTCTGGGGTTCATAGCAAAACGGCACGTCAATTACAAAATGGGGAACCCCTATCCGGCGATGGTGTACGTCAAACCATTTGACCAGCAGGGAACAGTTGTTGTTATCTGAGACCAGCAAATGCGGCTTCGGCAGCCCGAACGTTGGAGAATCCTTTCCCCCGTCAGACACACTCCCGATATCAATCCGTGCATAGGAGCACAGGTCCATGGAATACCCCAAACGCTCGGCCTTTTCACACTGCAGCACGCCGACCCCTTTAGCAGCATTTAATGCAGCATGGCTTTCCGGCACTCCGTACACCACATTTTCAAACCCGAGAAACAATTCTGCCGGTACATTAATAGCAATCCACACAACAAATGCGCCCTGGGCCGCTTTTGCATGCAGATCCATGTAAGCGTCCCCCACCACCTTGCTCAAGTGCCTGCCGGCACTGGTTTTAACTTTTTCTGTTTTTACTTTTTCCGGCATAACAAACGCTCCCCCCTGTTTTTTCAAGCATTGCTCTTGAGAAGTTCTGCAAACGCACTGATTCTCGAATCATGCGCGGATGTCTGCGCATCATCTTCAATGGCGATTTCAATTTCCAGTGTTTGGATTCCTTTGTCTTTTAACTGCTGCACCAGATGTGGAAACTCAAAATATTCATACTCGCAGAATTTTTCTCCAACAAAAATCACACCGGAAGCCCCTGTTTTTTCCATCAGGCCGAACAGTGAAGTGGTCCGCCGGTCCCCGGTATACAGCAGGGTGGGACACGGGAAATGCTGATAATAAAAATCCAGAAAATAGGCCCCAGGATCTTCACTGATTTCCGGCATACAGGCATATGAACGCCCCAGAGACGCAATATCATTTCCAACCACCCGAAGCCCGGATGATTCAATGGCATTAATGACTGATGTCGGCGGCGGCAGTATCCCGCTCAGGATCACACCATGCCGGGTATTATTGTCCGTTGAAAATTCAACTTCACCTGAGAGCCCTTCAATTAATGACTCCAGGATACGAATTTGTTCCTCAACCGTTGAGAACCAGCACTCGTGGATTGCATCTGCAAAATTTAAAAAGCTCAAACGCCCTTGAGTTACCCTGTTTTCCGCCCGCACCATCAGATTTCTGACATGTTTGAACTTTTTTACCGCTTCTACAAATTTATCCTTTGAAAACGAAACATCAAACCGTTCTTCCAGCTCTTTAACCAGGTGATGGATTTCATTTTTAAAATACGCGGACGCATCCGTCTGGGCGGGCAACACCATGGGAATATGGACCTTAATCAACGGCAGTGAACGGCCGTTTTTTTCCAATCCTTTTTCAATGATTTCCGGCAGATTTCTTAACGTATCGCAGGCATTGTACATGAACAGGCCATCTAACAGGCCGCTGTCTTCGGATAGAACAAATTCCGTTAAATGCCTGGCCACCGAGCATGTATAATTCTGAAGGAGCCGGTCACTTTCCGCAGTATCGGGAACCGATCCCCGCAGCCCCCACAACACCACCGGCACGAGATCCATTGCATAAAACAATTCCAAAGGAGGATATAAGGGAAAACATCCGAGAATTTTCCGGCCATCTTTTTTTAACTGTTCCAGTTTTTTAGTAATATCTATCTTCATAATTGCTCATCTCATATTCTTTATTCGTAAGCATTCACAGAGCACCGCATCTGCTTTGTTGCCGAGCACTTGAAGTACAAAAGTACGTCTATGCGCTCAGCGCCTCACATCTGCGGCACCCTGTGAATGCTTACACTTCATTGGTTGGAAGTGTATCAACAGTTGTACCCCCGTGAACGCTTACCTTTATTATGCTTAGTCCTCCTGAAGGCTTCTCAAAAATTACTTTTACGAATTCACCCCTTTTAATAATAAACTAATATGTGCATCATAATTAAGGGACAAGAGTTTGGCAAAGAAAAAAAACTGTTAAAAACACCTGATATGCAAATATTGGTTCAAAAAATGATGACTTTCTGATAACTTAAAAGAGATTTTATTCAGATGTCGGATATATGGGGGAATCGCAAAATGCACAGGCCATTGGGGAAAGTCCGGAATAAATTGACAAACCAAAAAAATATGACTTTTTAACATCCGTACAGGAGATAATCTTTGGGAAAAAACTTAAAAACGCAAGTATTGATTATCGGCGGCGGCGCAACCGGTACCGGCATTGCCAGGGATTTGTCGCTTAGGGGTGTCCAGTGCATCCTGGTTGAAAAAAAAGATATTAACGCCGGAGCGTCCGGTGCCAACCACGGCCTGCTTCACAGCGGGGCTCGATACGTTTCCAACGATGCCGAGTCCGCAAAGGAATGCCGGGACGAAAATGAATTATTAAAACGACTGGCCCCGGATTGTATTGAAGAAACCGGTGGACTGTTTGTTGCCGTAGAAGGGGATGATGAAAAATTTATCGCAGATTTTCAGAGCTGTTGTGATAAAGCAGACCTTCCCTGCTGCCCCATGGATGTCCAAGAAGCCAAGGAAGCCGAGCCGGCACTGTCTGATAAAACCATTGCCGTATTTGCTGTGGAAGATGCGTCTGTTGACCCGTTTAAACTGGTCCTTGAAAATATTACCGACGCCCAGAAGCTCGGATGCAAATTTCTGAGGCATTCAAAAGTCGTCAAATTCAATAAAAACGGCGGAAACATCGAAAGCGTCGACCTGATCAATAAAACCACGGGTAAAGATCTATCCATTGAGGCGGACATCGTTGTGAATGCTTCCGGTGCCTGGGCCGGACAGGTGGCCGCTCTGGCCGGGGCGGACATCGATCTGATTTATTCCAAAGGCACACTTTTGATCACTCACAGCCGGGTCACCCAGCGTGTTATCAACCGGCTCCGTCCCCCGGGAGATGCGGACATTCTGGTCCCCGGCGGCACGGTTTCCATCCTCGGAACTACTTCCCTCCGAATGAAATCTCTGGAGAAAATCACACCGACCGTTGCAGAGGTTGACCGGATTGTTGATGAAGGCGCAACGATGATGCCCGGGCTGGAATCGACCCGTTATATCCGGGCGTACTCCGGCGTCCGGCCACTGCTGGGAGGCGGCGGAAAAAGTGATGACCGGTCCGTGACCCGCGGCTTCGACCTCGTGGATCACGCCAAAGACGGCATTGAAAATTTTATCACCATCACTGGCGGCAAACTGACCACCTACCGGCTGATGGCGGAAAAAACATCTGACCTGGTCTGCAGCAGAATCGGCGTGTCCGCCCCCTGCCAGACGCGCAACATCCCGCTGATATCCGCCCATGAAACCCGATGGGCAGTACCTGGTTTTTCCCCGAAAAACTGGTTCAAAGGTCATGACAAAAATGATTTGCTGCTGTGTGAATGCGAAATGGTCCCCCAAAGCGCTATCGAAGAAATCGTTGATTATTTTGATATTTTCGACCAGCAGGTGGATTTAAAAGGAATCGGCAAACGCAGCCGGATCGGCAAGGGTTCCTGCCAGGGGAACTTCTGCAGCTTACGGATAACTGCTTTTTTGTATGACCGGGATCTGTTGTCAGCGGATCAGGGAGCTTCTGAAATTCATTCTTTTATCAATGAACGCTGGAAAGGTCAGCGCTGCCTGCTTTGGGGCACTCCCGTTGTTCAGGTGGAACTCCAGGAAGCCATGCATTGCGGATTTTTCGGCCTTGAGCTGATCCCGAATTCTAACTAAAATTATTGAAAGAAATTCAATGACAGATATAAAAACAAACTACACCAAACTCACCATCATCGGCACCGGTATGGCCGGTATGGCCGCCGCCTGCTTTGCCTCCCGAAATCAAATTGACACCATTCAGATTGGTGTAAACAGCGGAATGATCTATTCCAGCGGATTTTTCGACCTGATGGGAATCCATCCCATTGACACACAACTAACCTGGAACAATCCCTGGCAGGCCATTGATCAGCTGGTGGCCGACATACCAAATCACCCGTATGCCCGCTTGCGTAAATCTGAAATTGAAACTGCAATGGACCAATTTTTAGATTTTATGGAAGAGACAGAACGTCCTTACATGTTTAACAAAAATCAAAATACTGAAGTCATCACGCCGGTGGGCACAGTGAAGCGGACATATGCTGTACCCCGATCCATGTGGGCCGGTGCCGTCGCCCTTAAAGAAAGATATTCCTGCCTGATTGTCGATTTCGTGGGATTAAAAGCATTCAGCGCCAAACAGATAGCAGATATGCTGATGCCTCGATGGCCGAAAATCCGTCCACTGCGCTTAACTTTTCCGGCTGTCGGCGCTTCGGCTGACCTGTATCCCGAACAGATGGCCCGATCGCTGGAAGTGGAAGTAAACCGGATTAAGCTTGCCGATGCCATCCGCCCTCACCTTGCCGATGCAAAATCGTTGGGAATGCCGGCGATTCTGGGGATTTACAAACCCAGGCAGGTGAGAAATCATCTGGAAGAACTGCTGGGGGTGGATATTTTTGAAATCCCCACCATTCCGCCTTCGGTTCCCGGTGTCCGCCTGAAAGAGGCTTTGGAAGGATTTCTTGCTGGAAAAGGGGTTCGATTGATCCCTCAAAAAAGGGTGCTTTCTGTAGAAAAGCTAAAAGACGGAAAATTTGCCTTAAGTATCGGTGACCAGGGCAGTGATAAAACAGAGCAGATGATTGAAACTGACGGCGTGATTCTGGCAGGCGGACGCTTTCTGGGAATGGGATTGTATGCCGGTCGAAAAAAAATCCAGGAACCCCTTTTTAACCTGCCGGTGTTTCAACCCCAAGACCGGGCGCTCTGGCACCAGGCCAATTTCTTTGACCCTAAGGGACACCAGATCAGTCAGGCCGGTCTTGAAATCGATGATTC
>JAJRPH010000070.1 GCA_024280875.1 Deltaproteobacteria bacterium
AAGTCAGATTCCGATGGCAAAGAAAAAAGTTTCAAATTCAAGGCGCGCAAATCCTGAGTGATAATTTGTACTTAGCGTACCATGAAGAAACGAAGGATGTAGCGCAACACAGAATTTGGACTTTTTACGAAGCCATCAATGGTGGATGGTGGATAAAAATAAGGAGCGGGGTGTAGGGTGATTCGAATCATGGGACCATTTCAATCAATAATCGATGGGCCTTTATCCCGTCAATAGCCCCGGGTCCAAAATCGGTACCGTCAAATTCGACCTGCTCAAAACGGATGGAACCTTCCAGCGGAAGGTTTAATTTTACTGAAGCGTGTTTTGTTAAACCTGTATCTGTACCTGAGTTATCCGTTGCATCAAAAGTTGCCGGATTTGAATGTATGCCATTTGCAAAATCACCGAACATATCGCCGATTTTAAATTCACCGATGGCGGTTCCGATAGATGTATACCAGGTTGTCGGATCAGCGGGATCATCAGCACCCAACCCAAATCCGAAGGTGTCGCCAATGTGGATGTCGTTGACTTCAAGGGTCTTGCAAACGCCGGCATTCTCCTGGTAGCCGTAGGTGATTGTATCGATGTGGAGTTCAAAATCGGCCTCAAAATCGATTCCGTAACCATGCGGGGCGGTATAGAATTGAAATGATCTTAAATCAAAAATACCAACATCCGCCCAACCCAAATCCTTGACTCCGCCTTCATTGGGATCACCAAAAACGATGTTTCCGATAAAATAACCCACTTCCTGGTCCCAGACCGGGGCGATGACGGTTGTCATCACTTTTTGGATTTGGGTTGGGGCGGTTCCAAAGGCCCAGTCCTCCTCAGAGGCAACCTCGAAATCCGCAATATCAAAATATATAATCCCGCTATGGGTGATGGAGCCAAAGTCGTAATTATATAATGCGGTATCGCCGGTTCGATTATGGGTCTCTATATTTTTAAGTGAAAGATAGCCTTCACAGGTTCCAAATGCGTTTTCCGGGCAGGTGTAGGTAAAATTGTCAATATATTGGAATATCTGCATGTTTTTAACGGCAATGGAGACACCTGCCTGGCCGCAAATGGTGTCGAGTTCCTCGTCTGCGAGTGCTTCCATGCCTGCATCAGAATAGCAGGGAAAAAGTGCGCCACAGAATAAGGATAGTGTCAGCAGGACAAAAACTAAGTTGGATTTGGTTTTGAGTATTCTAAACATATTCTTGTATTTAATTTATGTCTGCTGAAAAGTTGATGAGGTTAGACAATGAATCTTAAAGCGAAAAAAGCGAAGGGAGAAAATATCATCTCCCTTCGCTTTATTCTCCTCAAATCATGTGATTATATTTATCATAATTAAATGAAAAATAATCATTTGATTTTTTTTCATACCATTACAGAGAAGTGTGGTGAGGTGCAATTTCCACCCAACCGCTCAGGATTGTGATTGTAACGCCGTCCAACAGGATCTGGCCGAAGCTGTCGCCATTGTTTGCAACAAGCGTTTCGTTATTCAGATCGTCGATGGTGATATCAAGATATATTTCCTGAATGTAGATTTCCAGGGTCGGCAGGCCAATGAGAACACCGGCAACCTTTAAGGCATCACTCATGCTCGGTACGTTGTAATTTAAACCTTCGGTCAATGTCGGCAGTTCGTCGGTTACATCAATTGTCAGTGCCTGTGCATAGAATGTGCCGGTCAGGTTGTCAAGACCCTGGGTGTGTCCGGTAGTCCAGGTAATGCAGCCGCCCAGAGGAGCAGAGGATGAATAGTCGTAGAACAGGTCAATCAGACCGCAGGAAGTGGAAATCAGGTTCGGGTTGGAGCCTGTGCCAAGTGCGTCGGTGGCAACAATGGCATTAATGTTTAATACGTCAATCTGAAAATTGTTCAGGGAAACCATTGCGCCGGAACCTGTGCATGTTCCATTGACTTGGGCACCCCCGCCCATACCAAAACCATCACAGTCGACCCATGCCAGTTTTTCAATGTCAATGAAGACCTGTACATCATCAAGAGCAATTGAAACACCAGCCTGACCTGAAATTTGATCCATGGCGTTGTTGTCTAGCATTTGCAGACCAAAAGCGGAGCATGGGATCAACATAAGAGCTAAAATAAGTGCTAATTTTTTCATTTTTTCCTCCAAAGATTTAATTAAAGTATGTTAATTGAAATGATTTGTGTGAAACAAAAATTGATTTCACACGGGTTGAATGAATCGTGGGTTTATATCACCTCCTTTTTTATTAAAAATTAGATTTATATAGTTGTGAATAAAATTAAATAAAACAGACGTGACATTAATGAACATTGTTTAAAAATTAAACAATGTCAATAGTTTTTTTTAGATAAAAAGATAAATATGGAATCATGCGATTATTGTAACGCCATCATAAAATCGTAAACCCGTAGGGCGGATCAGCGAAGCGTCATCCGCCGATATTGCGGAGACCTATAAAGCGCCATGATGAACCATTTCTGCAATTTTAATAGATGTTTAATTGAATGTCAATTGATATTTTTTGATGAATGCCGGTGAACCGCTTTAGGGAAGTGGGAAAAATTAATATACCGGAATTACACAGAATTTTTGGTTGTATTCAAGGCACGTTAACAGGCGCATAACAGGTTATGTAACTGTTAACGCAACGAAGAAGACGACCAAAAAGGCAAGCAA
>JAJRPH010000071.1 GCA_024280875.1 Deltaproteobacteria bacterium
AAATAAATAGAAAAACTATTTTCCAAAATTGCAACTTGACCGGGGTTTATATTTTTAACATATTGATATTTTTCATAAGTTAACCGGACAGCAATGATATTATGAAGTCTTTATCGCAACGCTTCCTTGCGGAACTTTGCACTGTCAATATCGATATTATACTTTAAACCTTTTAATATCAGTTCGGTCTTGCCTTTGCCGTTTGCCAGTTCCATTTTCAGTTTATACGGAGTTAGTATACCATCAATTTCCTTTATTTTATAGTTTTCTAAAAACTTAAGAAATTTTCCTTTTTTATAAAAATCAACCCGAACCACAAAATAATCAGATTTGCGGACATAAAAAACAACTTTATCATAGACTATCTCACCGACTTGTTTGACCCCTTCCACCTTATAGCAATCCACTTTGACGGCTTTTTCTTCGCCGAGCAGTTTATAAGCATAATCATCAATATCAATAGATGTCAGATCTTCATAATAAAAATGAGAATTTACAAAGGGTTTGTCTCTTCCCGAAGATACAATCCGTTTCACTTTGCCGGAAGACAGTCTCAGCCACTGGTCATCATCTCTCCCTTTATGTGAATGGGTCAGCAGTTTGATTTTTGTGGGTCTGATAAAAGAGATCAGGGCCTTGTCTTCATCATTGTCAAACTTTTTCATCTGAAGCATAAATTCTTTTTCAATCACTTTACCCCCCTTATGAATCAGCATCAGAATCTTGCTTTTTGCCGTATCCGGTTGCAACAATGCGTCACTTTTATCCATTATCTCACGACCGGTTAATGCGTAAACCGGCTGACACAGCAATAAGGCCATTAAACAGGCGACAACTATTTTTACTTTCATCACAAATCTCCTTCAGATAGGTGGGATTGATCGTTTGAACATTTTATCTTTAAATTTGAATATTATTTCAATTTTTCTTTGCGAACAGCGGAATAAAGGATTTGATGGATCTTTTTCCCGGCTCGGCTTCATCTTTCACCAACCTGATCTTAGTCAATTTTATCGCTGAAGGCAAGACGACAAGTGCGCCGATGGTGGTTGCCACCATAGTAATCGCCATCAACAGACCAAACAGAATCAGCGGTTTAAACGTTGACAACTCCAGCACCGAGAATCCTAATATCAGCGCAAAAGATGTAAAAAGAATCGCTTTGCCGGCAACCTTAAGCGTGTGCTGAATTGCCGTATCGACATCCTCCCCCTGATTCACATAGTACCGAAACGTATTTAAAAAATGGATGGTATCATCCACACCAATGCCGATAGTGATTGTAGCGATTGTGGAGGTCGCGACATCAAGGTAAATACCAAACCAGCCCATGATCCCGAAATTGATAATCACCGCGACTGTCATAGGTATTAACGAAAGTACCCCGGCCTTGAAATCCTTTAGAAGAAAAAAAATTACAATCGCGATAACCAATAGTGTTAACAACAGGCTTTGAATCTGCCCATTGACAATATAAGCGGCGCTCTTAACCAGCAGAGAAGGATGGCCGGTTATCTTATAAGAATACTCGGCAGGAAGTGTCTGGTCAAGATGCGCAGATATCCGCTTGAAAATCTTTTTCATGCCCAATGTTCCAAGCAGCGTGTCCCCCCCATTCTCACCCAACCTGGCCAGAACATTGCAGGCCCTAAAGTCCGTGTCCACATAAGGTTCAAATTGGTCTATCCGGCCGTCTGAATTTTCATCATCATCTGAAAATATTTCCAGATAATCGGAAATATCCATATCGTTATCCGGGATTTTAAAAAATGAGGGATCCTCATTATTCATGGCCATATGCATGGTTTTTATAAAATCCGGAAACGCATCGGTCCGCCTGATGCATAAATCTTTATTTTCTTCCGACGAAAGCCATGCACGAAAGTCTGAAATGATATTCAGGTATTTGGTGGTCTTGACACCATCCGTTTTCCCCGAGTCGATAACAATGTTAAATCCCCATCGCCCGCCATACTTCTCACAAATCATTTTCGCACTGGTTCGGATATAATTGTCGTGCTTGAAGTTTCGTAACAACTCCGTATCCACTTGTATTTTAAATAACCCTATGAGCGAAACGATCAAAAGGACCATTACAACCGCCATCACTTTTTTATAATGATGTATCGCCGCAATCGACATGAAATGGATGATACGATCAATCACCGGGGAATCAAACATCTTCTTCCCTTTACAGACCTGGACTTCAACGAATTTATGCGGCATCAGCTCAAGGGCGGCCGGTATGATTGATGAAGAAATTAAAACGGCAAACACAATACCCAGCGCTGAAAAAAGGCCCCATTCACTGATAGCCGAAATCGGATGCGACGCAAGGGTCATGAATGAGACAAATGTTGTAAGACCGGTTAGAAAAACAGTAACGGAGATATGTCCCATGGCGTGCTGCAGGCCATCTCTTTTCCCTTCTTTTGTGATCAGGTGACAATCCGCGTAATATTGGTTGAGAATATGTATGGCATACGAACTTCCCACGGCAATCATAAGTATCGGAATGGATATGCCGACCGTCGTAATTTTAACTCCCAAATGCC
>JAJRPH010000072.1 GCA_024280875.1 Deltaproteobacteria bacterium
ATCCGTTAAATCCTGTCCATTAAGGTCCGGGCGGTACGGGTGCATGATCATTTTTGCATGTAAATCATTAATCCAGAAGTAATCTTTGCCTTCAGGCCCATAACGCAGACCTTGAATTCGGCTTGCTGCCCTGGACCTGGCCTCTTCAGGGGTCAATTCCCCGGATTCAACTCTTTGTTGATACTCCGCCAGTAAACTCCATGTGCTGTCAGTGAGTTCGCGAATCATTTCCCGCTTCTGCGCCATCATATGTTTTTCAAGAGAAGGAATAAAAAGAAGAAAAATACTCAGCAAAAACAAAACAAAGGCCAGTCCAACGGGTAAAATAATCCTGAAAGTGGCGGTCTTTAAAATTAATTTGGCAATAACTTCTTTAATCGGTTTTCTATGCATTGATATGGGGATTCTTTCGTAAAATTTAGATATGATGAGATAATAATGATAGTCTCGTAAAAAGTCAGATTTCGACGGCAAAGTATAAAAGTTCACCAATCTCATAAAATTGGCAAGGCGCGTAAATCCTGAGCAATGATTAGTACTTAGCGTACCATAAAACAGCGAAGGATGCAGCGAAACACAGAATTTGGGCTTTTTACGAAGCCGTCAATAATAGCGTTGGAATCTCCGACGCTATATAAAGTCATCGCGTCGGGATGAATAACAAAGGATAAAAAGGTCTTCGGACCAGTGCTATACCGGCAATAAAACGGTAAATGCCGCCCCTTTTCCCACGTCGCTGTCAAGTTTGATTTCGCCGTTCATGGAATCCACAAGTCCTTTGACAATCGGCAGCCCCAGGCCGGTTCCCGTGATATACCGGGTATTGTCGTCCTTGACCCGGTAGAACCGTTCAAATATCTGTTCATGGTATTTCGGGGCAATGCCGAATCCGTTATCCATCACCTGCACCTGGATATATTTCCCTGCAAGCTCAGCTTTGACAACAATGCTTGCCCCTTGCGGCGAATAATTAATAGCATTGGCAATCAGATTACCGAAGATACTTTCAAGGGCCATGGGATCTGCGGTAAGAAGCGGTAGTACTTCGGATGTCACTTCAAGTGATAGGGACTGATCCTTGGACTGCGCCCGGATTCCTAAAAAATCCACAATGCTCTTTAACAAATCCGTGAGTTGAATCGATTGAATATTGTGGGATACGCCGCCAGCCTCAATCCGGGACAGATCCAGCAGATCACCGATCAGGGAAATCAGACCGTGTGTTTTTTCCTTGGCCCGCTCAATCAGATGCTGATCCACGTCCGTTTCATTTACGGATGTTTCCTTTAATACCAGCGCAAGTTGCTCATGAATGGTGGATAATGGTGAGCGCAGTTCATGGGATACCTTGGCAACAAATTCCGACTTTAACTGGTCAAGCATTTTTAGGCTTGTAATATTGGCAAAGGTAACCACCGCCCCCATGCATTCATTATTTTCATTTAACACCGGCTGCCCTCGTGCCATCAGGTATTTACTGTCTGAAACGACTAATTCATACGTCGGAGGTTCCCCGCCGGCGTCGATTTCTCCACGGGAAAGCTTTAAAACCATTTCACAGAAACCCTCATCTTCAACATAGGATTCCAGTTTTTTACCGGCCCGGCACAAATTATCCAGGTCCGAAACATCCAGATCCAGACTCGTTAAAAAAGCGGGATTCATCAGCACCACTTCACCCGACGTATTGGTCACGACAACTGCCGTTGGCAACGATTCAACAATCGTCCGGATACGACTTTTTTCCATATCAAGGTCAATAAGGGTCCGCGCCCGCTCCGCCTGAAGTGCTTCGGCTTCCAGCATCAACCTTAATTTTTCGTGAGCACGTCTGACAACAATTCTTAAATGTTCCGGTTCAAAGGGTTTAGGGATAAAATCATATACCCCCTGCTTCATTGCTTCAATGGCGGTCTCAATAGTGGCATAGCCTGTTATGATAATAACAATAATCTTTTCATCAATCGCCCGGATCCGATCATGAAGTTCCATGCCATCCATTCCGGGCATTTTCAAATCCAGAATAGCAAGATCGACGGTTACTTTTTCAAGAATTTCAAGGGCTTCTTCCCCTTGGCCGGCTTTAAAGACTGTATACCCCATGCGCTTAAGAATACGCTCAATCCCTTCCCGGATATCTCTTTCATCATCTACAACAAGAATTTTCAAAGAATCTGTCTTTTCAGCCAATTTTACTGCCTCCTTCTTGTCCTTCCGCTACCGGGAGTTCAATGAAAAAAGTCGTCCCCACACCCGGCTCACTTTCCGCACGAATAGAGCCCCCATGACTTTCAACGATTCCGTATACCATGCTCAACCCCAAACCGGTCCCCTTGCCCTGCTCTTTAGTAGTATAAAACGGCTCAAAAATATGAGGGAGCACATCTTCGGCAATACCCGTCCCGGTATCACTGATTTCAATACACACCATTCCCGTTTCAGACGAGACATGGGTTTTCAGACCCATTATACCAGAACCGTCCAAAGCGTCTGCTGCATTTAAAATTGTATTCATAAACACATGGTTGAGTTGCTGTGCATCCCCCATAATAAGCGGCAAGTCCTTATTCAGATTTTTCTCAATTTTAATATTATGAAAGATAGACTGGTTTTCCAGCAAAAATATGGTACGGGAAATAATATTATTGATATCCATGGGTTTCATGTCATGATTGGTCTGCCGGGAAAATTCCAGCAGCTCCTTGACAATATCCTTGGTCCGCCTGGCATCCTCAAGGACCCGTTCGAGATCCTGCAATGCGTCTTTGGGGAGGTCATATTCCTCCGTCACCAGCTTGGTAAAAAGGATAATACCGCTGAGCGGATTATTTAACTGGTGGGCAACGCCAGCCGCCATTTTACCTAAAGATGCCATTTTCTCTGCCTGGAGAAGCTGGATCTGGGTTTTTTCCAATTCCTTTTTCATTCTGATTTCTTCACGCCGGTCATGGAAAAAACCAATGGTCGCCATTTTTTTTCCATTTTCATAAACGATTGATGCATTTAAGCTAATGGGGAAAATCTCCCCACTCTTATGTTTTGCATCAATATGATATGAAATCAGTTTGCCCTCACCGCCGTATTCCTCACTGAGCAGCATCCTCATGACTTCCTGAGCGCCCCCCACGGGATACACATCCCGAATCGTGATATCGTTGAGTGCTTCTGCAACGGTATATCCGGAAACTTGGGCAGCCGCGTCATTGAAAATCAAAATTTTACCGGTTGAATCCGAGGCAATCACACCATCCACGGCACTGTGTATGAGATTTCGCAAAAAAGCATTGGACCGGATCCGCCTTTCTTCCATATTTTTCAATGCAGGAAGATCGAAATCCAGCATAACCAGGGCATCCACCTTATCTCCCCGATATACCGGGTATGAATATAAGCAGAGCATCTCAATCGTGCCTGAAAAATTATAGCACTGATCATATCGCAGGGATGCTTTTCCGGTTTTCAGCACTTCATTGGCCGGGCAATTCGGGCAAGGGGTACTGCATCCGGGAATCACTTCATAACAGGATTTACCGATAATGCTTTCAGGGTGGCCTTCCATGGCGATATTGTTGGCAGCGAGGATTTTATAATCAGGCGATATAATGAGGAGTCTTCGATTAAAGGCATCAATTGAATCGATTAAAAAAGTTTTCTCTGCTTCAGAACGGGATCTTTTTGGCATCAGGCGGAGACCCTTATTATTTATAGTTAAATTCTCAAAATAGTTAAGAAAAATACTTAACGTATCCGACAAAAACAGTCAAGTAAAAGTACTTTGTCTGCATTCCCATAAGATACAACCTCAAATAATTTTTTTTGGGTTTCATCAAATTCCATTTCGATAATGCCTAATTTTACCTTTCCTATTCTTATAACAAAAAAAATCGATATTTTAAGTAATTGACGCAGTGAAAAATTTCTTCCCCGGTTTTTTCTATTAATTTTTTTCTTGAATTTTTCATACAAAATTGGTAGGAAATAATTTAGTTAAAGATCGAATCTGTCAAACACACATTGTCAGTTTTATCACCCTGATCTTTTAGGTAAAAATCATGTTGCAATCGCCATCAAGTGACCTTCGAAAAGCAATTATTCTCCTTTTTTTTATTATTTTAC
>JAJRPH010000073.1 GCA_024280875.1 Deltaproteobacteria bacterium
TCATAAAAAGTCAATTTAGTGTTAACAATTTGAAATAATATAATTTTCTACAGTAAATCAGACAAAATTGCCATTTATTTATATTTCAGGAGAAGCTTATGGAATCCGTCTTTAATATTGACAACCTGATCACACTCGGCCTGCTCACCTTGCTCCAGGCGGTGTTGGGTTTTGACAACCTGCTGTACATCTCCATTGAGTCAAAACGAGCGCCAATTGAAAAACAGGCCATGGTCCGGCGGTGGGGCATCGGTATTGCCGTAATTCTTCGCATCATCCTCCTGTTTGTTCTCATGAAGGTGATCTCGTACTTCAGAAATCCAATTTTCGGCCTTCACCTCAAAAATATCATGTACTGCAGCTTCAACCTCCACAGCCTGGTAGTCCTGCTGGGCGGCGGATTTATCATCTATACTGCGACCCGGGAAATTCTTCACATGATGAGCATGGAGGACATGGAAGCAGAAAATAGCAAACCCAAATCGGTGGGTCTTATCATCTTCTGGATTGTATTGATGAATGTGGTCTTCTCATTTGATTCAATTTTAAGCGCCATGGCTCTGAGTGACGTATTTCAGGTTATGGCTGCCGCTATTATTGCCGGCGGCGTGCTCATGATCTGGCTGGCGGACCGGGTGGCCCTGTTTCTCCAAAAAAACCGCATGTATGAAGTGTTGGGCCTGTTTATTCTCTTTGTGGTAGGCATCATGCTCGTATCCGAGGGCGGCCACATGGCTCACCTGAGCTTCTTCGGCCACGACGTCACCCCCATGAGCAAAGCCACCTTTTATTTTGTGATCAGCGTGCTGGTCCTCACCGATTTCGTCCAGAGCCAATACCAGAAAAAACTGATGAAGATGAAAGGGTTGAAGATTAAATCTTAGTCGCCGGGTTGTAAATTTCCGTCAGCTTGGGATAAAAGGCAGGGAAGAACATTGTTTTAACCGGCGCACCTCACGAGCAGACTTGATCACACGCATTTTTATATCTTTACGGGCTTACAAATATTTTTTAAGCTTGTCGGCCAGAATCCTCACGTTAGGCTCCTTCAACATCGTCGTATGGCCCCCGGGAATCATTTGAATATCTACACCTGTTGTGGATTTTCGCCATCCTCTATCCGGCTTTTCGATTCGTCCCGGGACCCTATGAGATGTTCGGAATAGTACAATGCGACCATCGAATGATTTGACATGATAGTGTCTCATCACTTTAATATTACTTTCCACTACATTTTGATACCGATCAGCTAAAGAAGACACGTTGTCAACAATGTCCTGCTTATCAAACTCAATCTTAAAGCCCATAAGACGCATGAGTCTTTTCCGGAGAACACTGACAAGACGATAATTTCGATAACGCCGATCTACCTTGCCCAATTGAATATAATCTCTTATCCAGAATGGCAGGTTGCGTGCAAAATTAAACGCAAATAACCATTCATTCAATAATCTGCTCCTGTGAGGATTAAAAGATGGCGGATATCCTTCAAAAATAGCTAACATTGAGACTTCTTCACCGGCATTCAGAAGTTGCCTTCCCATTTCATAAGCGACAACCCCACCAAAACAATACCCGCCGAGATAAAACGGACCGGACGGTTGAACGGATTTTATCGCCTGAATGTACTTTGCTGCAATGCTTTCAATGCTTTCATCGGCGTAAGCGGTTTTGTTTAAGCCACTTGCCTGAAGCGCATAAAATGGTTGTTCCGGCCCCAGTACAATCGCCAAGGGCCTGTAATCTAATACCCCGCCTGCAATTCCATGGACACAAAAGAAAATCGGTCGATCAGAAGATGACCTTTTAGGATGTAAAGAGACCAGTATGTCATCGTCCGGGGATTGTTTGTATTGAAGGACATGCCGGGTTAATTCAGATATTGTCGGTGATTCAAACAGTTTGATCACAGGCAGGCTGCATTGAAAAGAATTTTCTATTTCCTGAGCCAACTGAATCGCAAGAAGAGAGTCCCCTCCTAATTCAAAAAAATTGTCTTCTGTGTTGATAGCGGAAAGTCTGAAGAGTTTTTTCCAAATGTTAATGAGTTCTTGCTGAACCGCTTTGGCGTTTAAAGGCGCTGCACCTTTGGTTAATGTAAACGCAACTTCTTCTTTGTCTTGTTTTTTTTCTGACAGGTACTTCTCCAGGGTGTCTGATCGACTGATCTTGCCGCTGGTTGTTTTGATAATCCACCCTGGTTCAACCAGGTATATATCTGCAACAAATACCGCCAGTGCGTCTTTCACCTGTTCACGAATTTGCTGCTTGAATTGAGAGATAACGGTATCGTCAGGCATCTGCCGCATTTCACACACAAGTACCGGTATTTCCGACCCAAGATCCGTATCATATATGCCAAATGCCGCACAATAGCGACATGCCTTCCCAAAAACTGATTCAGCGATGGATTCAATATAGTCAGGCTGGATATTATTTCCGCCAATAATAATCAGGTCCTTTTTTCGACCCACAATATAGAGCTGGCCGTCTACGACATATCCCAAATCTCCGGTATAAAGCCACTCCCCTTTAAGGGCTCCGGCAGTTTCTTCCGGTGACAGATGATATCCGGAAAACAGACAGTGACTTTTGAGCAGGACTTCCCCAATCTCACGATCATCATTGTCCTCTCCTTCTTCATTAACAATCCGGGCCGTAACTGTTGGCTTCGGATAGCCGCAACTCATTATCGGGATACAACCCGGCTCA
>JAJRPH010000074.1 GCA_024280875.1 Deltaproteobacteria bacterium
CATTCGATAATGGTGTAATTATCAAGAAATGGAAGATAATCCAGGATGTTCGGGTTGTTGAGCCGTTCGGCCAGGGAAATAGCCATGTCTTTTTCAGGAAAGATGATTTTGGTTGCGCCGATATTGTAAAGAATCCGGCTGTGGGGTTCTGAAATAGCCTTGGCGATGATCTGCTTGACGCCAATATCCTTGATATTTAAGGTGGTTAATATCGATGACTCCATGTGCGATCCGATGCATATGATTGCTGCATCCATGTCTTTGATACCCAGATGCTCCAGTGTCTTTTTTTCAGTGGTGTCGGCAATGACCGCCTGACTGACATTATCCTTAATCGCTTGAACCGGTTTGGGGTTGATATCAATGGCCAGCACTTCATGACCTTTTTCATAAAGTGAGGTGGCCAGATAAAATCCGAAGTTTCCGATTCCGATGATGACAAATTGTTTCATTTATTACCTCATCCAATCATGATGTTTTCTTCTGCGTATTGATATGATGATAATGACGGCCGGCTGACCGCAATGGCAATAACCAGTGGCCCCAGTCGCCCGATAAACATAATAAAGGTGATGATGAGTTTTCCCAACACGGTTAATGTCGGGGTTATGCCGGTGGATAGTCCCACTGTGCCGAAGGCGCTGATGACTTCAAAACAGATTTCTAAGAATTTTCCTCGGCTGTTGATGTGCGAAACGTCACCCAGTTCAGTGGTATTCAGCAGCAGGATACCCAGAAAAACAATTCCCAATGAGATTAAAACAATGCTGATGGCTTTGCCGACACTTTTATCTGAAATTTTTCGATTAAACAGGTGCGAGTGTTCGCTTCCCTTTAGCCGGGAGATGCCCATTATAAATATCGTGGCCGCAGTCGTTGTCTTGATGCCGCCCCCGCAGGATCCCGGGGAAGCTCCGATAAACATGAAAATTATCAGAATAAAGAGAGTCTCATTGGCCATGGCGCCTATGGGCAGAGAATTAAACCCCGATGTCCTCGCATTTACGGCCTGAAAAAAAGAGGCCAGCACGCGACCCGGCAATGAAAGCGGTGACAGTGTATTATGCCATTCCATCAGGCCGATCATTATTGTGCTGGTGAACAGGAGGATGCCGGTGGTGGACAATACAATTTTCGTATGAAGCGTCAGCCGGGGCCATGTTCGCCGGTTAAACGGGAATTGCTCTTTGAGTTCCATAAGAACGGGAAAACCGATGCCGCCGAGAATAATTAATAAACAAAAGACCAGGTTCAGGGGAATATTTTCCCGGTAAAGCGTCATGCCATCCGGCAAAGTTGAGAATCCGGCATTGCAGAAAGCGCTGACCGAATGAAAAACAGACAGTTGCAAAGATTGTAATATGCCATGGTTGGAATGGAAACACGGAAACATGATGATAGCCCCGGTCCCTTCAATTATAAGGGTCGAGAGCATAACCGCCCAAAGCGTTTGAGAAATGGTGTATTTGTTGTTGTGTATAAATGTGTCATGGATAATGGTGCGCCCGGCCAGGTTGGAACGTTTTTTCAGCATAAATATGATAATGGTTGATATGGTCATGATGCCGATGCCTCCGGCTTGAATGAGTGCGAGAATAATCCATTGCCCCAGGGCGCTGAATGCGGAGCTGGTATCCACCACGGTCAGGCCGGTCACGCAGACAGCGGATGCTGAAGTAAACAATGCATCGATCAGGCTGATGGACTTGCTGGCGGCCTGAGGCAGCATGAGCAGAAATGTGCCGGTCAGAATCAACAGAGCGAAAGAAAAAATTGTAAACCGGGCCGGGGTCTGAATCAGCGGTTTCAAAAGTTTGGTTAAAAGATCAGGCATAATATTTCAAAAATGGTTCGTGTGGGAATATTTTATGATCATCAATTTTTTAGTCGACCGGCAGTCGGTAAAAGCGGATGTTGCCGGAAAGTGATATTTTAATTAAAGAAAACGTAAATTTTCTTTAATGAATACGCAAGAAATTTTTACTCTTTGTTTTTAGGGCTCTTGTTCATAAATGATCCCGGAGAAAGATTATAATCTGCAAAATCCAGGTAATAATTTAATTTTAATCGTCCTTATCCATTATTCATGTCTGCTTAAACAACATTTCATTGACACCGTGCTGGATTTATTGTATTTTATTATTTAATGTTACAATTTCTCACCTGATTTCTATTCCTCTTTTTTTCAAACAGTTTTGATTCTATCGTTGTATAAAGGTACAGGCAAAGACAAAATATTAAAAAGGATCTGACTACGGCCCATGAAATTATCAATGTTAGTTGAAATCCTGGAAGCTTTATTTCTTTGCGGAGAAGACCTGTCCGATATTGAGATTGATAAAGCCGGGGCAAGTGATCTGATGAGCGATATTCTGGCTGCTTTATCAGAACGCAGCGTGTTGTTGACCGGTTTGACGACTATTCAGGCGGTAAAAACTGCTGTAATATCGGGAGTTACAGCCATTGTTTTTGTCCGTAATAAAAAGCCGGAGCCGGATGTTGTGGCGCTGGCTGAAATGCACGGTATACCGTTGCTGTCAACTCCCTGTTCCATGTTTGTTTCCTGCGGCCGTTTGTTTGACGCCGGCTTGACCGGTCTTAAAGGGATACGTTGAGGTGGGTCTGAAATCCGGTTGTTGTTTATTCGAATTTTGAAAACCAGGTCATCAAGGCCAGGCCATGTCATCTTTAAAAAAATGTTTTAATATCCGGAGCAGAGACTTTATCCATGCCGGTGAAGCTTCCATAACCGTTCAGCAGCTTCTCAAGCAGATGTGTATCGACCCCGCATTGATTCGCCGGGTTGCCATTTGTGGTTATGAGGGTGAAATGAATGTGGTCATGCATGGCGGTGACGGCTTGTACTGTGTTGAGATTAATAGTGACAGGATTGTTCTGGAAATCTCGGACCAGGGGCCGGGAATTCCGGATATTCCCAAAGCAATGGAAAAGGGATTTTCAACCGCCAGTGATGAACATAGGGAAATGGGATTCGGGGCCGGAATGGGGCTGCCGAATATGGACAAAAATGCGGACGAAATGTTTATTGAATCAGTTCCGGGAAGCAGGACAAGAGTTCGGATGTCTTTTTTTATGGAAAAATGACGATGGTTTAAAGGGGTTTTTTTGTTCAAGGACGGAATTATGTTTCTTTTTTGATTTCAGTGGTTCATCAGTATGTCTTGTTCAGGTGTCTGCGGCCTGACTGAAGCATAAACGAGATCATACGAATAAGGACAAACCAATGGTCCCGGAATATATATCCTTTGTCGAAAAATTCTGTACCGGATGCACCCAGTGCGTCCGTGTCTGTCCGACTAAGACAATCCGTATACGGAAGGATAAAGCGGTATTCTTTGATGAGCTGTGTATCGGGTGCGGAGAATGCATCCGGGTCTGTCCGGAAGGGGCTGTCAGTTCGTCAATTTCGGTGATTGAACCGTGCATGAAAGACAAGCTGAATGTGGTGATCGTTTCTCCGGTGCTGTACGCCCAGTTTCCGGGTTTTTTGCCTTCAGATGTGCTGATCGGGCTCAAGCACATGGGTTTTGATCATGCCATTGACCTGTCATGTTATCTGGAGATGTTTCAATATGCGGCCGATGAGTTTGTCCTGGAAAACCGTAAAGCGAA
>JAJRPH010000075.1 GCA_024280875.1 Deltaproteobacteria bacterium
AAAAACGTTTTGATAAATTATGAAAGACTCAGGGAACTTCTTGGATTCGATACCTACGATAGAGTGAAAGCCAGTCACAAAAAATGGGTTGAGAGTTGTTTGGCAAATGGTGATAATTGCCGCGATGAAAATGGAGCAGGAGCATCGCGGTCGGAAGCAGAAACTTTATTGGGAACGTAAAAACTTTGATGGGTGCATTGGCTATAGGACGAAAGAGCATTGAGGTTGGGGAATCAAATCAACTTCGAGAGTCTCAAATTCCTTATGGCGATCATTTAGAGGGCAAAAAGAGCGAAATAGGGCCTGAAAACGCCTATGTTTGGGATTGAAATCATAAAAATACAGCATGTTAGCTTGGCCCGACCCCAAAACGCTCTCACCCGTGCCGGATCGGCCATTACTCCATAATGATTGAGCATTGCCGCGTAAATTGGATTCAACTCCGGTTCATAGATATCCGACTTGATGACGCCTTCCTTTAAGTTGTCCAGCACCACATATTTCACAGTGCCACCAAAATATCGGAAAGCTTCTTCATGGAGTCTGGCCCAGACTTCCTGGCTCGACTTCCAAACCACTTTGCGAAATGATCGCCGGGAGTATTTCAGGGTCATGACAAACAACCGGGGACGTCTATATTTGCCGGATTGATGCAAAGTTATAGCACCCTGACCATAATCCACCTGGGCCTCTTCTCCGGGCAAATATTCCAGCCGGTCGAACTGCTTGGGTGTATTTTGCTTTAATCCCCGCACAAAACGTTTTACGCTGTTATACCTGTTGTTAAAGTTGAACCGTTCCACCAAGTCCTGGTAGATGGACATTGCATTCCTGCCCAGCCGGACTTGTTGCTCTATCCATTTTCGATGGGGTTCGCAGGCGGATCTGGCATGAAACGGAATCTTTCTCGTATCCACTGGAATCACCGGTGGCCGGGGTGGGGGATTTTGAATTTGGTCTTTATCCTGGCCGGTGGCCGCCAATTCGGTAGAGGGTGAAGAAACACCTTTATCCGGAGAGGGTATTATGTCGAACTGCCGTCCGTACTTACGGATCGTTTTACGGTCAATCCCTGCTTTGCGGCTGATCTCACGCTGACTTATACGATTTTTAAGCAAGGTGATCAGCGTGGCTTTTTTGTCTGGCTTCAAAACGTTCATCCTTTCTGTCTCCCATGTATGTAATGATCAAATGATACATGGGGGACTTTAACGTTCTGTCGCCTCTGGTCCAAATTTTCCGGTTTTATAGAATTACGTCAGTTTTTTTTGGTGGCCAGGTGGGGGATTTTCAAGTGGCCACAAGTGGGGGATTTTGGGTGGCCATCGGGGAGGGATTTCCCCATAAAAGGCAGTAACATGACGTGAAATTGCCATAGAAATTGAGGAGCATTTCTGCATAGTCAACATGGTGTCTATGGTCCTCAATCTTTTATGGGCCAGGACCTTGTGAGAGGCTGTTTTTGAAATTTCAGGGGAGAGGGCTAAGCCAGGCAGCAGGTACAATAGTTTCCTTCAGTTCAGCACTTAGTGCATTTAGGCTGTAGTGTTGTCTGGCATTCTTTGTTTTTTTGGTTCTTCAAGGCCAGAAATCTAAAAATAAGGTCTTGATTGTCCTTCTTTCCCAATATATAAAATTCTAATAGAGGTCAATCTACAAAGTCCGAGGTTGGGTAAAAGGTCGTCTTCTCCGTAGTTCAGTTGGTCTGTTTCCACGCTTGTCATCTCGGCGGTTGTAATGGGAGGCATGGCAGAAAGTGCTTTTCTCCCAGCCGAGGTCTTCGTAGTCGATAGGTTCTGTGATCGAGGTAGTAGGGTTTATGCCGGAAGCCAACCATGGCATGCACCAGACCGCCAAACCGCCTGCGGTTCTTGGAATGCCTTGCCCCGCTAAACGGCAGTAGCTTTTCCAGGGCTTTTTCCTGCTGTTTGGCGGCTGGTAATGCCCGTCGTTAGGCTTTGTAGAAGGAGATGCCATATGAAAAAATATTTCTGCCAATAATGATGATTTTGTTTCTTGTGGGTTGTGCCACCAGAACTGCATACATTTCATCTTTAACTGATCCACGTTATTCTCCTGTTAAAACAGATCCAATTCATATTTTGCTGACAGACAAAGCAAGCATTTCTGATAGGCAGTTCTATTCATTCCTAAAAAAAGAAATGATCGCCAATGGATTTAATATTGTCGAAAACAGAACAATGGCAAAATACCTACTTCTATTTGAAACGGGTTCAAAGACATCAAAAATGAACTCTACTTTGTTTTTGCCATCAACATCTAATACCTCTGGGTATGTAGGGAATACATATTATTCTGGCTCAACAACATCAACACAAGCCATACCCTATAGTTATAATTATACAGTGGAAAAAATCTATCTCGATTTATACGCTGTTAAAGATGTCAAAAATAAAAAGTATATGACTGTGTGGGATGGTTACATAGTGGTTGAACGATAAGTTTTATTTTCTTTAAAAACAAAATGTTATAAATTTAGATATAGATGAAGATTTTTAAAAAAACAATACTATTTTTTATGCTTATAAACTATTTTCAGCCGATATTAATTATGTTATAATGAACTCAAATATTTAAGCAAGGAGTTCATAATGAAAACACCAAGAATAAGTTTGTTGGAATGGCAAAGGCGTTTCGGCTCTGAAAAAGCTTGTG
>JAJRPH010000076.1 GCA_024280875.1 Deltaproteobacteria bacterium
GTCAACAGGTGAAGAGGTGCCTTTCCGGACAGTCGCTGAGGTGGATATGAAAAGGGGATATTCAACCATTGAGCGGGCCCAGCGGCTCAGGGTCATCAAGGTCACTGCAGATATTGATGAAAAGCAGGCCAATGCCAATGAAATTCGCCAGGACGTGATTGATCGATTTTTACCGAATTTGCAGAATAAATATCCGGGCCTGCGATTTACCATCGAAGGAGCCGGCAAAGAACAGCAGGAATCCTTAGCAGATGTAAAACGGGGATTTATCATTGCTCTGTTCTGTATTTACGCCCTGCTGGCCGTGCCTTTTAAATCCTTTTCACAGCCGTTGATTGTCATGTCCGCCATTCCTTTCGGCATTGTCGGCGCCGTGTGGGGCCACCTTTTAATGGGGTTTAACATCAGTATTATCAGCCTGTTCGGAATTGTCGGACTCTCCGGGGTGGTTGTCAACGATTCCCTGCTCCTGATCCACCGGGTCAACCGGCTGCGCAAGGAAGGTGACAGCGCTCACAATGCGGTTGTCAAAGGCGGCATGGTAAGGTTTAGGGCCGTCATACTGACCTCTTTGACCACGTTTGCCGGATTGACACCCATGCTCTTGGAAAAAAGCATCCAGGCCCGTTTTTTAATTCCCATGGCCGTCAGTCTCGGGTTTGGCGTGATGTTTGCCACCGGGATTACCCTGCTGCTGATTCCCAGCGGGTATATGATCTTAGATGATATTCATGTTGTCATGGAAAAAATAACAAAATGGTGGGCGGCACCGGAAAAAGACCAACGGATGTGACTCCGGGCAGTCCATAAAAATTACAAGTGACGAGGATCTGAAGCAAACAAAAATAAAAGGAGCCCCCGATAAAAATTCAAAAATATGGACGCGCTGTTTCGATGATACTACTGCTGTCGGTGATGCTTTGGAGTGTCAGTGTCGGGTGCAAGGACTAGCTGCCCCCGGATTTGAGGGTTCGGGGACCCTTGAGGCAACGGAAATTACGGTCAGTGCCCTAAGCACCGGAACCATCCTGAAACTGACCAAAGATAAAGGGGATGAGGTCAAGAAACAGGATCTTTTGGCGGAAATAGACGTTGAAAAACTCATTCTTCAGCGGGCACAGCTCGCAGCGGGTCTCAAGGAAATAGAAGCCGGCCGAATCGGATTTGGGCCGATGACAAAACCAACTTCGGATATGCCATTAATATGGATTTAAAACATATCCGGCTGGGAATCTATGATTTGAGCCGGACGCCGGCCAGCCGGGCCTTGATTGAAACCATCAATGCCCGGATGCTGTATAATCCAGACATGGAATCCGCCCAGTTTATTGTGCCCGGCATAGTGGCCCTGCTCCTGATAATGATCGGTGCCCTCCTGACCTCGGTGACCATCGCCAGTGAAAAGGAAACCGGCACCCTGGAACAGCTGATGGTGACTCCCCTCACCTACGGCCAGATTATTGCGGGAAAAACTATCCCGTTCGCCTTTCTCGGATTTATGGAGATGGGCATTGCCATGACATTCGGCGTTTTGTGGTTTAAAATCCCCATTGTTGGCAGCCTGCCCCTGCTGGCTTTTCTGTCGGCAGCATTTATTCTGACTTGTCTGGGACTGGGGATTTTCATATCCACCATGGTCAACACCCAGCAACAGGCCCTGTTCATCTCCTGGTTTTTTCTGGTCACGTTTATTCTGCTGAGCGGTTTTTTCTACCCTATTGAGAATATGCCCAAATGGGTACAAATTATTACACTGGTGAACCCGCTGCGTTATTTTATCGAGATCCTAAGGGAACTGTTTCTCAAAGGTGCCGGTTTAAATGTTCTGTGGCCGGAACTATTGTCCCTGATGGGACTCGGCACGACTATTTTTACTTTGGCGACTCTGCAGTTTCACAAGCGAAGCGCTTGACGGGTTATTTATGATTCAACTCGACCATGAGATCGAGATTATAAGAAAAACATGAAACGTAATAAAAAGTTTGATACAAATAAATAATATGATATTGTTATTAGTTAAACGCTGTATTACAATTTGTAATTCTTCATACAATCTCCTGCGACTATTGGAATAAAGAGTATTCGATCAGGAAAAAATAGACGCTATCACATTTACAGGATTGTTCCGGCGGGTGACTGATGAAAATATGTTTGGTAAGTGTTGAGATTTTTGCATGGGGAAAATACGGCGGATTCGGAAGAGCGACGCGGACCATTGGCCGGGAGCTTGTAAAACGCGGAATTGAAGTATGCGCGGTTGTTCCCTTAAGAAACGGACAGAAGCCCGTTGAAAATTTAGACGGCATTACCGTCTATGGATTTCCGCCATTCTTTCCGTGGCTGGCCCGAAAATTATTAAAAGATTGTAATGCAGATATCTATCATTCATGTGAACCCTCCTATACGACCTATCTTGCTTTAAAAGCCATGCCGCAAAAAAAACATATGGTGACTGTTCGAGACCCAAGAGATTCTATGGACTGGAAAATAGAGTTCAAGCATCCCTCACATAACAAATTGCAGGTAATGACAAATTATTTGTTTGAAAACAATTTTTTAGTGCGACGATGCATTAAACAGATGGATGCTGTGTATACGGCTGCGCAGTGCTTGATTCCAAAAGTCCGATATATGTATAATTTACATTTTGATCCCGGTTTTTTACCAACACCTGTGACAATACACCAGGAAATTGATAAAGCCAAAACCCCTACGGTCTTTTACCTTTCCCGCCTGGACAGAAGAAAACGGCCTGCCTTATTTTTAGACCTTGCTGAAAAATTCCCACATGTAAAGTTTGTTGTTATGGGCCAGTCGCGGGACAAAAAATGGGAAGCATATCTAAAAAAGACATATGCTGATATCCCGAATTTAGAATTTATAGGATTTGTTGATCAATTCAGCTCAGATGATCACAGACGACTAATAAATCAGAGTTGGATTATGGTGAATACAGCCTATAGGGAGGGGCTGCCGAATGCTTTTTTGGAATCCACCGCTTCTAAATGCGCCATTCTCAGTCATGTGAATCCGGATGGTTTTGCTTCACAATTCGGATATCATGCGAAAAATAATAATTTTGCCGAAGGCCTCCGATTTCTACTGGAAAATAACCGGTGGCGTGAACGTGGAGAAAAGGGATACCAATATGTTCAAAAAATATTTGAAACGAATTCAGCAATAAAAAAACACATTGATATTTATTCTCAGTTGATAAGACAATAGATATTTCTTAATTTATTCAAAATATGCCCTTTTTGAGGCCAATATGAATTGTAAAAAGGCTGATTTCAAAATTAATTTCGTAGGGATCGGAGCGGCAAAATCTGGGACCACATGGCTTGCAAACCGCTTAAAGAATCATCCGGATATTTGTTTGAGCGAACCCAAGGAGGTTAATTATTTTAACACGACCCCCCCAATGGCGGATCGCTATTTATATGGAAGAAGTGAAAACCCTAACCGAAAACGATCCATTAAATGGTATAAAGACCATTTCCGTCATTGCCAATCCGGTAAACTGATTGGGGAATTTTCTCCCATCTATCTTTCTGACGAAAAAGCTCCCGGGAATATTAATGCGAATTTTCCAGATATAAAAATACTGCTCTGTCTCAGAAATCCTGTCGAGAGAGCATATTCACATTACTGGATGTACCGGAATTATTTTAAAGTTGAGCATCGATCGTTTGAACAAGCCATTAAAGAGGAACCTTATTACATTGAAACCGGAAAGTACTATAAGCATCTCAATCATTATTTGATTTTTTTTGATAAAAAACAAATCAAAATAATTTTTCATGATGACATAAGGGAACATCCCGGGAAAGTATTGTGCTCGGTTTTTAATTTTCTGAATGTAAGTCAGATTATTAACCCAAAAACCTTGTATCTAATGGATAATACTGCAAAACGAATGCGCAGTCAAACAGTTGTTAAATTGATGGATACGACATCCCGCTTGCTTATTCATGCCAGACTTATGTGGTTACATGAAATAATCAAGAAATTGGGCATATCCCGACTTGTCATGACCCTGAATAAAATAGATGCGTCTCCACCGCCAATGAACCGGGAATCGAGGTTGTTTTTGCAAAATTTTTATAAAGAGGACATCAATAATTTATCTTTATTGCTTAATAAAGATCTTTCTCATTGGCAATAATACAAGTTGACGTTAAAGAAGAGTGAACCTGCTGTGTAAAATACAACATACCCACAGTTAAAAATTGCAATTCATTTATTCTGGATATTTAAATTTCTTGCACCAGGCGTATAAGAATCCAAGGGATTGGATTTTCTCTCCAATCCAGAAAGTAATGAAGTATTTAACAGATGAGAAACTGTTCACATCAAACGGCCCAATTATTTTTTTGTATAATATCCGTATCCATTTCATGATATGGAAGGAATTTGTTTCATTTTTCCATAAAAGGCTCTTGTCCGGAACTTCACCAAAGTCCGAGTGTTTATGAATCCGATAAAGAATTCCGATACCAACTCCTCTATAAAATTGAAATTTCAAAAATTTTAAAGGGGACATTTTTTTCAGGTGAGTGATCCTGTTATCAATGAAAACAAGCTTATGCCCTCTTTTTTTCAATCTAAATGACAGATCGGTATCTTCACAGGCATAATGTCCAAAAATTTGATTAAAAACGAATCCATCATCCATAAAGCATTCTGCAAGACTTGCCCGTCGATAAATAATATTCCCCCCAGTACCGACAAATCCAGCAGGATTTATTTGAGTGCTTACGGGAAACTTCCGGCGACGCCTGATTTCGTTTAAAAAGGGATCTGTTTCAGTATAATGACTGCTGACCATTGCTGCATCATACTTATCCATAGCAACAATCATCCGTTCAAGCCAGTCTTTGCCGGGAACACAATCATCATCTATAAATGCGATCAAATCTCCCTTTGCTTTCGCAATGCCTTCATTTCTCGCCCAACATGGGCCGCGCCGGTATTTGTCTATAATAACAATCAGTTCATCAGGCGGGCGCGTTTGGGATTTTATGGCTGCTTTTGTAAGTGCCAAAGTTTCGCGACCTATAGTTGGAATAACCAGTGAAACAAAATTTGAATCAGCTTTCATATTCGAATCTTTCCACAGCCCTAAATCCTTATTTTAATTGTTTTGAATTTCAAAAAATTATATCAAGATTAATCTATCAATTTATATTTGTGAAGCTCAACAGCCCTTTCATAGACATTGACATATCTTTTGGCAACAGCTTTCCAGGTAAATCTCTCATCCAGGCGTGTTCTGGCCTTTTCACCTGATCGTTTACACAGCAATGGGGTTTCCATGTATTTGAACAGCGCATTTCTGAGCCCAGAGACATCCCCAGGCTTTGTCAGAAGCGCGGTATTGCCGACGACTTCTTCACAGCCTGTATTACGAGTCGTAATGATTGCCATACCGGCATCCATTGCTTCTAAGAGTACGATCGGAAAATTGTCAGATTCAGACGGGAATACAAATATCTTTGATGTCTCCATCAACTCCCTGAATTGTGCAGAGTTATTTTCTAAAAACCCATGGAATTGAATACGGGTTGATATTGATTTGGCCTTATGCTTCAGGTTCTTAAGATAAGGGCCGTCTCCAACAATATGAATCTCATGATCAAGCGCCAACCCATCAATGGCCTTGAGGAAATGCTGGACTCCTTTTCGTTTAAACATACGGGTGACAATCAGAATTTTGTCCGATTTAAGCCTGTCTGATCGAAATCGCCCCGGTTGAAATCCATTGGGTATAATAACTGTGTTAGCCTCAGGCATGGTATTCTTTAAAAGGTCTTCAAGAAATTGACTGAGACAGATTACCTGACTGCATGATCGAAGGATCGTTTTCCACAGGGGTCGCAGTATTTTATGCATCACAATAAACCGGTCTGGATTAAATCCGGGCACATCCGATCCGTGTGTTGTGATGACATAAGGAATCCCGGTAAATTTTGACACCAGATAAGCTAAAATCCCGTCCGGAAAAACAAAATGGGTGTGGATAATATCATAGGAAGTTCCTGAGGTCATCGCCAGCGCTTTCGGCAACGCCGTAAAAAGATAGCTCATCATTTCATGAGGGTGACAGACTACCGGGCTATTGCGAATACATGCCACTCTATTTATTGAAAAATTGCCTGCCCTCTCAAACGCTGGCAACCCTTTATATTTCATAGTCAACAGGTCAACGGCGTGGCCCATATTCACTAACTGGTTTGCCAACCCGGAAACTACGTGTCCGCCACCACCACCGAGGGGTGGATATTCATAGCACAGTTTCAGGATCTTCAAAAACTATCGTCTCCTATTAACAAAATGGAAAAACACTTTCCGCAAAATATTTTTTTGCTTTTGACAAATCCTATCCTGTTTATTATATCCAAAACCATCTAAAAATAAAGGATAAAAACTCCTGCTGGATAAGTACAGTACTTGTATTTTACCGTTTACAACGATCAGTTTTAATGCCAACGGGAATATTGTGCCCTGCTGCCGGGTATTTGATGATGAAATAATTCAGTTTGGCAATATTGATTCCGGATTGAAAAGCACCTATTATTCTAACGGATTCAACAGGATCCGGTCAACTTTTTATAAAAAAATGCCTCCATTTTGCGAAGGCTGTCCTCATTACCGGAATTTATAAAGACCGATGATCAGGCCTGTTTTTTTGTTCAACAGTTGTATAAACATTTTAATCCGTGTAACCGATTTTCTCTTGCTCAAGAAGAAAAAAATGAACCAAAAGAGAATACTGATATTTTGCCTTTGGCAGGACATGTATCGTATCAGCGGTGGGATCTATTCCCGAAATTGTCAAAACCGGTGAAAACGGACTGCTGGTTCCCCCGGGAAATGCCAATGAACTGGCTGAAAAAATGATAAAACTGGCAAACGATGACTACTTGAGGCAGAATCTGGAAAAAGGCGCATTAAAAACGTCCGAAGGTATCAATTGGGAATATCGGGAAAAAGTCTTCAAAATTGCAACAAAAGCTTATTGTGAGAATTAAATTATGATAGATGAAAAACAAACAGAAATCAGCATCGTCATCCCTTTGTTTAATGAGGAAGAAAATATCACCAGGCTACATGCTGAAATACTTCAAGTCTGTAGGGATAATAATTATATTTTTGAAATAATTTTTGTTGATGACGGATCGACGGATGAAACGTTTGAACGCTCCAAAGCGTTAGCCCCGTTACAAATAATTCGGCTGCGAAAAAATTTTGGACAGACAGCCGCCTTTGATGCCGGAATTAAATCCGCCAAATATAATTATATCATCACCATGGACGGAGACTGCCAGAATGATCCGAATGATATACCATTATTAATCAAGACCTTGGAACAAAACAGACTGGATATTGTTTCCGGCTGGCGAAAAAAAAGAAAAGACAGCTTTACGAAGCGGTTCATTTCCCGGGGCGCTCATACTTTCAGGCGTTTTTTAATCAAGGATCACATCCATGACAGCGGTTGTTCTTTGAAAATATATAAAAAAGAATGTTTTGACGGTTTATCCCTGTACGGAGAAATGCACCGGTTTATTCCGGCATTATTAATGGGATCCGGATACCAGATCGGCGAAACTATAGTTAATCACCGCACCCGGCATAAAGGCGTTAGCAAATACAATTGGAAAAGAACGATTAAAGGCATTGTTGACATGATGTCCATCGCTTTCTGGCATAAATTTGCATCAAGACCTTTACATTTTTTGGGCGGGCTCGGCCTGCTGCTGATACTTTTCGGTTTTTGTACCGGTGCGGTAACTGTTTTCAACTTTTTATCCGGACAGGGGATGTCCGAAACAGCCTGGCCACTGCTCACGGTATTTTTTCTCCTAGCCGGTGGTCAATTTTTTGTTTCCGGCCTCATCATCGATGTATTATTGCGAAATCATTATGAAACAACTCAAAACCGATCATACAGTATAAAAGAAATCTGGCATAATAATGTGTCCTAAAACAAATAAAAAAATTCAAAATTAAAGCGTCTCCGCTCAAGAATGCAGATAATAAGCTGGGTTAAAAATGAATGGCTACAGGGAAAGACCCTGATCTCCTATGGTGCACTAAAAGTCAGCGGCCTGGGATTTTCTTTTCTGATACCGATTTTTCTGGCAGTATTTCTCACGCCGGAAGTTCTCGGAATATATTCTCTGGGCATGATGCTTGTATATTTTTTCAACTCAATTATCGTTCTTTCATCTTCAAGCCCCACGGTCATTTGCGGCATCGAAGAACTTGCGGAAAGTAAAAAAATCAGCCGCACAATTACATCCAGAGCCATTATTCTTCTGACATCTTCTGCAATTTTCATTTCAGCCGTCTTATTGCTGAAAAATCAGATTATCAATTTCACAAAGCTGACCGAAGCCCAGACATACCTGTTGATACTGGTTTTTATCGGAAAAACGATAGAAAGTTTTATTGGCTGCATCTTAATCTCTTTGAATAGACGAATCCGGGAATCCATTTTTCAATTGATTACTTCCGTCATTTCACTCTCATACATCATTCTGATTCACTTTTTGTGGGGGATCACACTGGAACGGGTATTTCCCATTTTTTTGATTGCCCCATTGATCTCTGTAATTTTTTTGATTTCAAAAACTGAATATCAAAAATTTCTTCCACTGACATATAATAAAGATAGCTTCAAAAAATTAGTACATTACACCCGGTGGATGGCGCTTGGCGGAACGGCTGTATATTTTTTGAACTGGGGCGATAATATTATTTTGCGAAAATTTTCAACAATGGAGGACATCGGTGTTTACAACCTTGGTTATCAGTTTTTCAAAGGGATGATCATGATTTTTTCAGTCATTAAAATTTATTTTCTTCCCTTTGTCTCTCAGCACATCAATAATAAAAGTAAAATTGAAAATTATCTGATTGCCAAAAGAAGTAAGCTGTTTTTAACCGGCGTCATCTTTTCCGGATGTTTATTTCTGGCCATGCCAAAATTTGTGGAACTTATTTACGAGGGGCAATATCTGGATTCCGTTCTCGTTTTCAGAATACTTCTGGCCGGAGCCATTTGTGCATTTTTCAGCATGTTTTATGATCCAATTTTCAGCAGCTTAAAAAAATTCCATGTCATTCAGACAATCACGGTTTTTGGGGTCATGGTGAATTTGACACTGGATTTTATTTTTGTCAGCCATATTGGATTTATAGGCGCGGCCATCGCCACCTCGATCTCATATTTTTTAATGACAGCCATAAAAGTTTATTACTTCAGAAAATACTGTAAGCCATTAATTATATGATTTATTTATAAATTGGACTTGACTGAACCATAGTAATTATTTTATAAAAACTCCGGATTCAAACAATTGGTCAGTTAACCAGCAGCACTTCAAAAATATTTTTTTCAGGAGTTACAAATGTTTAACGACAAAAAAGTAATCGTAATCATGCCTGCTTACAATGCGGCAGCGACTTTGAAACAAACCTATGATGAAGTGGTGGCGCAGAAAATTGTTGACCTGGTGATCGTGGTAGATGATGCCAGCAATGATGAGACAACACAAATTGCCAAAACGCTCCCCAATACACTGGTTCAGACCCATCCCAAAAACAAAGGATATGGTGCCAACCAAAAAACATGCTACCGGCTGGCTCTGGGTCAGGGGGGCGATATTATTATCATGGTGCACCCGGACTACCAGTATACGCCCAAATTAATACCGGCCATGGCGTCCATGATCGGAAATGATCTGTATTCCTGCGTCCTAGGCTCTCGAATACTGGGAGGTTATGCCTTAAAAGGCGGAATGCCGAAATGGAAATATGTTGCCAACAGGCTTCTGACATTAGCAGAAAACATCCTGACCGGCGCAAAATTATCTGAATATCACACGGGATACCGCGCTTTTTCACGTCAACTGCTGGAAAAAATTGACATGAGCCGCAACTCCGATGATTTTGTTTTTGACAACCAAATGCTGGTCCAGATTTTATGGGCCGGTTATACGATAGCAGAGGTCAGCTGTCCGACACTTTATTTCGAGGATGCCTCATCAATTAATTTCACGCGCAGTGTCAAATATGGCCTGGGCTGCCTGCTCATGGCCGTAAAATTCCGGCTGGCCCGACTGGGGCTGATAACCAGCAGACTTTTTCCAAAATAGCAATCTTGATAAACTCGTAAAAGATACTGGGATGGCTGAATTAAAAGATACATATACAAGGCGTAGTGATTTTTCAGACAAGAAATAATACATGTAGTATCTCGAGTGGCTGAGAAATCACAACAACGCAGTAGATCGAACTTTTTACGACGCCATCAATCTTATCACTGAACCGTATCAATTTCTTAAAGTGCTCTTTTTGTCCCTGAAAACATAACGCTAAGCCACTTTTGAGGCCTGTTTTTTACATCTTTTCCCAAATTTTCAATTACTTGATTTGGTCCGACAAGAATTCCTAAGAATTCCTTCTTGCCCTAAGGGAACTGGGACAAGCAAAAGGCACCGTAAACACTCAGGTTGAGAGAACCCAGAAAACGACGCCCCTTGGAGTCAAGTGAATTGCCAGGTTCGGCATTTTTTGCCGTTTGATTCATTGCTGACGGTGAGTTAAATTAATCTATCCCTTTTCCTTAAAACCAGCCTTCATTCAGGCATGTTAGGAATTTTGGTGATCTCACCCTTATAATTTCGTACCGTGTATTCTTTTTTGTTTTTATCAACAATATAATAGTCTGGCATTAATGGGATCTTGCCGATGTTAGTCGCCAGCACGTACATAGGTTGTGCCAGACCGGTAGTATGACCACGTAATGCATCACGAATCAACTCTGCTCCTTTTTCCACAGGAGTACGAAAA
>JAJRPH010000077.1 GCA_024280875.1 Deltaproteobacteria bacterium
CCATGGTCACCAACATGGGCCGGTTTTTACAATCACTGGATTCAGACAATGATCCGGACAATGGGATTACCATTTCTCCTGAAGTAAGAGAAGAGATGATCGGGCGAATGATCGATTTTCATCAAAGTATCGAAGATTTTGAAAATGATCCGGATGTTGTCGCCTGTTTTGATGTATTCAACGGTCTTAATATGCCCCATAACGGTTTTATGTGGGATCTGTACCCAACGGATCAGGCGCAACAGCACATGATTGAGTATATGGGGGAATATATGGGACCAGATGATGATCCGGACGGCGATTTAGATCATCCCATGGATGATTATATGGATGGTCAGATGGGCGAATACATGGAAGATCACATGGGATTTGATTCAGCAGGCGCTTCAGAGGGTGATTTTGACCATCCTGTGGATAATTATATGGATGAGCAGATGGAAGAATATATGGGTACCCAAATGGGCGGCAATATGGGAAATCATATGTAAGACAAATCTGACGGCTTTGTAAAAAGCTTTTCATGGTGACGAATCACCACCGTATCAGAAAATAACTTGTCCATTATTTCAAACGGTTATGAATGAGTTACATAGAAGAAGTACGATAATTACGGATCATTGCACAGGATTTGAGCGCCTTGCCAATTTTAAAAGATTGGTGAACTTTTATACTTTGCCGTCGGAATCTGACTTTTCACGAGACTATCAAATCCAGTGGAAAACTTTTTCCCAAAGGGATGGAAATCATGACAGATAATGCCTCTTTCCGATTACGAGTATTCATTGTGTCCGTCATCTTTACATTAAGCTAATTGTTTGATTTATATATATTATATACCGTCATTGACGAACGTCTTCGATGACGGTATATATATTGGGGTGTGTGTAAAAAATTCGCACTGTTCTTTTCAAAAAAAAAGATTATGCGGAAAGAATCAAAATCAAAAAAAATATGAAAATTCTTCAACCCAGAAAACTCTATCTGCCTGCAATGATTATTGTGGGAGTTGTCCTGTCACTTCTTGTTTTTATCGGATTTTCCACATACTGGAACCTTCATCATGCCAGGTCCAATGCATTAAAATTTCTTCATCAACGTGGCGTTGCCACAATCCGTATTATTGAAATCAGTATGCAATCCCTGTGGGGAACCTGTGCTTCCAAAGAAGAATCCATTGATAAACTGATCAAAGAAGTTGGTGAAAATGAATATGTAGCCTATGTTTACTTAGTGAATAAAGAATACGAAATCCTGCATCATTCCACCACTCTGCCTGCCGGGACATCCGGTTTATGGCTGAAACAGATGCCCGATACGAATGAGATATTAAGTCGTATCATTGTGTTGCCAGACGGGACAAAAGTTTATGATTTGGCTGAAACAATCAGGTTTTTTTCTCAGTATCGGCTTGGGGTCAGTGAGAACTCCCTTAAATACAATGGGGGTATCATTGTTGTCGGGCTGAATATGGCGACCTATGAAATGGCACAGCATGAAGACTTCCACCATGCCATTGTGATGCTTTCAATTCTGGGCATTTTAGGCGGCGGTGCTGTTTTTTTTATTTTTGTCATTCATTTGTATCATCGAATGAATCAACGACTGAGAGAGACTCAGGAATATACCCGCCAGGTAGTCGACAGCATGGCCAACGGCCTGTTAAGTATTGACGTGGATGGCAGAGTTCTTTCTCATAATAATCTTTCACTTGAGATCCTCGGTCTGACCCAGTCGGAAATCGAGCAACTGGATTTACACAAGGTAATAGATTTCCATAACAGCGGAATTTCCAAAACACTGAACCAGTGTGTGTCGGTAATGGACCGGGAGATTGAGGTTCGTCAGTCAGGTGGTGAGATGATGCCCCTGGCAATCAGTGTGACCCCAATAACCAGTCCGTCCCCGATATATGGGGGAGAAGGTACCTGCCAGGGGGCGGTTATTATTCTTCGGGATTTACGTGAGATCAAGCTGCTGGAGGAAAAGGTCCGGCGCACGGAGAAACTGGCAGCTCTTGGAAAGCTGGCTGCGGCCGTAGCCCATGAAATCAGAAATCCGTTGAGTTCCATCAGGGGATTTGCAAAGTTCTTGAGCCATGTATTAAAGGGGCAGCCAAAAGACCGGGAATATGCGGATGTGATGGTCAAAGAAGTGGATCGCATCAATCGGGTGGTCACGGATCTACTCAATTTCGCCAGTCCTCTGGAACTGAATCCGGCGCATGTGAATCCTGTAGAGCTTGTAAAGCATACGATTAGACTTGTGGAAGGGGATGCTCAGTCCCGCAGCATAGCCATTGAGGTAAATACCGAAAACAGTCCGGAATCGGTATTTCTCGATCCGCATCAGATTACCCAGGTCCTGCTCAACCTGATGCTGAACGCGTTGCAGGCAATTGGTGCCGGACAAAGCTTAAATGTTGGTGTTTCAACGGATGCGGATTCAGCCGGCATATTATTTTGGGTTGAAGATGACGGACCGGGAATTGCCAAAGAAAATCTTGAAAGAATTTTTGATCCGTTTTTTACCAAAAGGGAAAAAGGGACCGGGCTGGGACTGGCCATTGTTCAGAAAATTGTGGAAAATCACCATGGCAAGATTCAGGTGGTCA
>JAJRPH010000078.1 GCA_024280875.1 Deltaproteobacteria bacterium
GAAACCGATGACAATCAACCAGCCGGATTGGGACTGGATCATGCTTTTTTAGTTTTCAAAGAGCAATTTTTAAAAAAATGGCGTCATCTGAAAAATTTGTTTAGCCCAAAACGCCAATATCGAGCATATACTTAAAACGTTAATTTTTTCACGCCCTGACTTTTTACAGGTGCATCAACCTTTACGTAAATTATTTGTTGCATAACAGCTCAAAGTTTAATATTAAAGTATCATCGAACTAAAAGATAGCGACATCATATATGAATAGAACGCAAACTGGCATCAGATTTATAAAACCTTATGTGTAGAACATATTGCCCTCCGAAACTGCACATCCCCTCTACCTGATAGCGCGTTCTAAAAATCTTGCTTAAAAGTCAAAAAATTTGATTAAACAAAAGTCAATTTTTCCATATTGATAATATTTTTTTAACTATTATCGAACACTGGTTATTCAAATAAACACCAATTATTATTTATCAAGCAATCATAATAGATGCATCATGCGTTTCTAACAGAAACCTTAAATAAGAAAGGGGGATTAGGAAAAAAACAATATTTAAAATCAATAATTCATTAAAATATAATTGATTATTGATGGCCTTCGCCAGGTATCTTTTTACTTAATTTGTCGGCATCGGTTAAAACGGTTGTTCCGACATTCTTACATAAAGGAGGAGAGGAAATTGAAAAAAAAATATTTTTTATCAGCCCTTGTGCTGAGCTTTTTAACACTATTTTTTACCATGCCTTCAGCGTGCTTTGCCGACTGGAGCGAAAACTTTGACGGCACCTCTGGATTAACATGGTCAGTTATTAATTCATTCACCGGCACAGGTGATACATCCAGCGATACGATCACCGGAGGACGTTATGAGATAACGGGATCAACCCCTTTGTACCTGGTTGATAATGCCGTACCACCTAATGATCCTACACAAGACGATTACAGGTGGGTACAAGCTTATGTTGACGGTCCGATTGAAATGGATGCGGTTATCGAAGGAACAATACAGCCTCTTAATCCCGGTTCGACCCTACTTTCCTGTTTAATCTTGCGGGGCAATCCGGGTCCGCCAAGTGGCTATGGCTGTGGTGTTATTTCTAGTGACGGTCCATATGGTCATTATAGTTTTGTATGGATCGGTAAAACAATAGATGGATATGGGTACCCCTTAAAAGTGGCAGCGCTTTCTTTTAATCCATCAACCACGGACTGCCGCGTAAAATTTGCAGCAGTTGGTGAAAAATTTTTTGGTAAAGCCTGGCCTGTCGGTTCGCCCGAACCCAACTACTGGCAGATTGAACTTACGGATGACTCCTTGGCAAGCGGTCATAGCGGCATCCAGAACTTTACGTGGTATTTAAATCCTTATTCTGTCAGTGTTTCAGAAGCAGCTTTTGATAACATATCCTTAAGTACAGATATCAGCAATGAATTTTGGGAAGACACCCCCACATCCAGTGGCACTGATATTCCAGCGGGCGGCACTGTAACCCTTAATGCTGGTGCCACATCAAGTTCAGTTGAAGTAGAATCAAGTGCTTCTGGTGATGCTGTTATCAGTGTATCTGAAAGTATTACGGTACCACCGACCAGCGAAAAAGGCCTTTTTGGCGTCAATGATATTTGTAAAACCTTGAGTGTTAGCAGCAGCCTAGTCGATGGGGACCATAAAACCGTTATTAAAATCCATTATACTAATACAGAAATTAATGCGGTTGGAGGAAATGAGCTGAATCTATTTATTTACTATTGGGACGTTGATTCAGGTTCATGGAAACTGGCTGTTTCAGGCAATACAACCGGTTCCCAATCCTGGAAGGGCGACAGCGCACCGACCACCATCCTGGGCGACTACGGTGTAGATACAACTAACAATATTGTCTGGGCGGTGGTGGACCATTTTACCGAATTCGGCATAGCAGGCACCGGCGCTGGCGGATGGGCATTGCAGGATGGCAATACCATGATTGAAGGGGATGATTCACAGCCGGAGACAACTGTTGCTTTAAATTCCGGCGCATCTTATGTCTGGGTCGCCGATTCAACGCCCAGTCAAGATATTATTTATTCAAATGCCTCCTGGGTCGGCCAGCTAAAGTTTTCCGCTCCGGTCAACAATGCCGATGCGTTTACCGTGGAGGTGGGCTACTCCACCGACGGCACTCTGGCAGGATTTGTAGCAGGCGCTCCATCCGGGACGGTCACCGGCAACTGGACTGATACCTATGATATCAACACCGGGGCAGACGGCACCCTTCCTGTTGCGGCAGGGCAATACCTTGCCCTCAGAATAACCAATACCTCATCAAACAACTACACCCTCCTCACCGGCGGTCTGAGAAGCTGGCTGAACGCACCGGCATTTGGTACAACCCGGCTGGATATTCGGTCCAACGCACTTACCGAACCTGACACAGGTTTTGTTGATAGTTCGCAGTCAAACCACACGGTGACCGGTCACGGCGATGTCCAGCATAACGATTCAGCCATGTTCGGCGGCAGCACAGCTGTCAAATTTGACGGTGCCGGGGATTATCTAAGCGTACC
>JAJRPH010000079.1 GCA_024280875.1 Deltaproteobacteria bacterium
GAAACCGGTCCCAGATACCGCCCTTACTTCGGTAGTCGGATATTCCGCTTTCCGTTGAAATTCCGGCGCCCGTAAATATCACATTTTTTTTGCCTTGTGCCAGTTTTTCAGCCAGCTGATAAATAAGATTTTTCATTTTTTTCTTCTCTGATAAAAATTTAATTTATGGAAATCAGTGTGGAAAAAGATATCATTGTCGCACTGATGGCAGGAGAAGATGCGGTGTGGAAAGGAACGCTAAAGGGACTGAAACAGCTTTTAAAAGGTGAAATAAAAGCAAGGGGATAAAGATATTATCCGAAATCAGGTAGTATCTTTAGTGCCTGAAAAACCGCTACAACTCAGTAGATGGTACTCTTAACGACGCTATCATTTATCCGAAATCATCGTAGGCGACCATTTCCGGCTCCACCCCGAGACTATCGAGCATTTGACGAACCGCAGTGAGCATTAACGGGGGACCGCAAAGATAATATTCTATTTCAGGCGGGTCCGGATGGGAGAATAAATAATAATCATTCAGGCATTGATGAATAAAGCCAGTCATTCCTTCCCAATTATCTTCGGGTTGGGGATCGGATAGAGCGATGTGAAATGTAAAGTTCTCGTTATTTTTTTCCAGTTCCCGGAATTCTTTTTCATAAAAAACTTCCTGTTTGGAACGAGCGCCATACCAGAAAGTAATTTTCCGGCGGGTTTTAACCGAATTGAGCTGTTGGAAAATGTGGCTTCGCATGGGGGCCATACCTGCTCCACCGCCAATAAAGCACATTTCCCGATCCGTGTCTTTTGCGAAAAAATCGCCGTAAGGGCCGCTTATTATAAGACGATCACCGGGTTGCAAACCAAACATATAGGAAGATCCCACTCCCGGCGGGATATCCGGCTGGCCCGGGGGCGGCGTGGCAAGCCTGATGGTAAATCGCAGGCATGTGTTTTCATATGGCGGACTTGCCAGTGAATAGGCCCGGAACACCGGTTCATCAGACTGTACTTTTAACTGCCATAAATTAAATTTTTCCCAGGAAGCCTGAAAGCGATCCGCAACATCAAACTTTGTAAATTTAAGTTCATATTCCGGAATATCGACCTGAATATACGCCCCGGCTTTGAATTCAAGAGACTCTCCCGAATCCAGTTCCACCACCAGTTCTTTGATAAAGGTGGATACATTTTGATTGGATTTGACCGTTGCATTGAATTTGCGGATGCTGAAAATTTCCACCGGAATTTTAATTTTCATATCCTCGCGCACCTTAACCTGGCATGCGAGCCGGATGTTTTCTTTTTTTTCCATTCGGGAAAGATGGGGCAGTTCCGTGGGAAGGATATCACCGCCGCCTTCATATATCTCACAGCGGCACTGTCCGCAGGAGCCTCCTCCGCCGCAGGCAGACGGCAAAAAAATATCATTATTTGACAAGGACGCCAACAGTGACGCACCGGTGGGCACCTCGATGCTCTTGGAATCATCTTCATTGATAATAATTTTCCGGTCGCCCTTTTTAACCACCCGGGCTTCCAGAAACAGCAGCATGGCCACCAGAAATCCGATCACGGATGTAAAAACGGTTATGCTGACAGCATAAATCAATATAATTTCACCTTAAAAAAATATATTTTAAATATCAAAACGAAATCCCTGAAAACAGCATAAACGCCATGGCCATCAGTCCGGTGACAATCATTGCCAGAGGATATCCCTCCATCCCATATGGAGGATTAGCGTATCTGAGTTTGATACGAATGGCTGCCATGGATATAATCGCCAACATCCAGCCCACGCCGGACCCGAAACCAAAAATCAATGATTCGATAAACGTGTGATCCCGCTCCACCATGAAAAGCGAAGTTCCAAGAATTGCACAGTTAACCGCAATTAAAGGCAAAAAAACGCCCAGTCCGGCATATAAAGCCGCTGAAAACCGATCGATGATGATTTCAATGGCCTGAACCACTGCGGCAATCACAGCGATAAACATGATAAATTTTAAGAAACTCAGGTTGACATCCGGCAGGCCGATCCAGTACAGCGCGCCTGGAGCCAACAAAAAATGATATATCAACCAGTTGAGAGGCGTTGTGATACTTAATACAAAAATGACTGCAAACCCAAGTCCGATGGCTGTGTTGATATTTTTAGAAACCGCAACAAAAGAACACATCCCAAGAAAATATGCCAAAAGGATGTTCCCGGTAAAAACGGAATTTAAAAATATACCGACCAGATTTTCTGTCATCTGTTTAATTCACCGTCTTTTGTTAATACTTTTTGAAGCCATATCAGCAGACCTATAATAATAAAAGCCGCCGGTGCCAGCAGCATAAATCCGGCATTTTCATATCCCATGGAATACAAATAGTCCGGAACCACCTGAAAGCCGAAACATTTTCCAGAACCCAGCAATTCACGAATAAATGCGACCGCCAGTAAAACAGATCCATAACCAAATCCATTCCCTATTCCATCAATAAATGCCAGATGCGGGGGATTGGAAAGCGCAAAAGCTTCGGCTCGACCCATGACAATACAATTGGTAATGATCAGGCCGACAAATACGGAAAGCTGCTTACTGATATCATAAAAATAAGCTCTCAAAAATTCATCAGTTAAAATGACAAAGGTTGATATCACTGAAAGTTCAACGATGATCCGAATATTTTTCGGGATTTGTTTCCGGAACAGGGAAATCATGAAACTGGAACATGAGACAACAAACGTCATGGAAAGTGCCATCACAAGCGCGGTTTTCAGCTGAACCGTTACAGCCAGAGCGGAACAGATACCGAGCATCTGGATGTTAATGGGATTTTTACTCCAAATCGGCTGCAAAAAGATTTTTAAAGCATTATTTTTCTTTTTCATTTTCGCACCATGGCTCATCGGTCTGCATCCGGCACTGCAACAAATTCTGGCGGAACCGGACAGAAGCCGGTTCATATTCAGAAAGAATTTTCTGTAGTCCCTTGGTTAAATATTGTCCGGTCAAAGTAGCGCCACTGATCCCGTCAACATAATTGGGCAGCTTTTCTTCCGGCACCTGATCCGCTGCTCTGCCCTTTGCGATGGAAATGGACATAAAATGATTATTCTGATCCACTATTTTTTTACCCACAAAGTTTTTTTGAAACCATTTTTTTTCTATTTCACCGCCCAGGCCAGGGGTTTCGAAATGTTTGTAGACCGTAAAACCCTTTATTGTGGAACCATCGCTCTGTAATGCGAGGTATCCGTTTATCTTCCCCCAAAGCCCCCTGGTTTCGATAGGAATAATATATGAGATAATTTTATTATTGTTATCTATTGCCAGATAAATGGGCAAAAGATTATCCTGGGCCATCTCCGGGGCAGCGGATGGATCGATAATCGTACCGGTTTGATCCGTGTCATACTTAAAAATGTTTTTTTTATAGAGGCGATCGATTTCAGATGCCTGATAGATCCGTCTGCTGTCAATCAATCCAATGGCCAATAATATATTTTTTTTCCGATCCATTTGAATATTTTTCACCTGCAATGGCTTTAAACCCGTTGATGCGGCCGTGAGCAAAAGACTGCACACCAGGCATAAAGCAAACGCAAAACAAATGGTTTTCATCCGATCAGACATTGGGAATCCTTTTACTGACATGCATACGGATTTCGATAAAATCAAACAGCGGAGCAAAGAGGTTCATAAATAAAATCGCCATCATAACCCCTTCCGGGTATGCAGGATTAAATATCCGGATCAAGACCGTCAACATACCGATAAAAAATCCGTATACCCATTTGGACGTTTGGGTTCCAGGTGCAGAAACAGGATCTGTGGCCATATAAACAATTCCAAAAGCAAATCCGCCGGCAGCAAGATGATATAGCGGATTAATGTCCGTCCATGCGTTTAAGGGCACGGTACTGACGATATTGAAGAGAAAACTGCTGATCAAAAGGCCGGCAACCCCGCCGATTATGATTCGATAGCTGGCAACACCTGTGATAATAAGAATCAAAGCACCGATCAGACAGCATAACGCTGACGTGCCGCCGACACTACCCGGATAGTTTCCCACAAACAGTGTTGAAAGCGTGAACCCGGCACTTTGAAGCATGGATTCAATCGTGTTAAATGGCGGCGCAAGAGTGCTCATAGACAGCGGAGTGGCGCCGGATACAGCGCTGATGGCACTTGACGCGGTATCGGATACTGCAACCCAGACCCTGTCTCCGGACATCCTGGCCGGATATGCAAAAAACAAAAACGCCCTGGCTGTCAGGGCCGGATTAAAAATATTGCGGCCGGTCCCACCGAAGACTTCCTTTCCGATGACGACCCCGAAAGAAATACCGACCGCCACCTGCCACAGCGGAACGCTCGGCGGCAGTGTCATAGGAAACAATAACCCGGTGACCAGAAATCCTTCACTGATCGGATGTTTCCGAATAACAGCAAAAAGGATTTCCCAGAAGAAACCCGCGGCATAAGAAACAATTATCAGAGGCATGACCGTCAGCAGTCCGCTGATAATAATATTTGGAAAAATTAAATCTTTGCCGGAAGCTGCCAGTGACTGATATCCGGTATTATAAATCCCCCAAAAAAGCGGCGGCATTAATGCCAGCAGAACAATACTCATAAAGCGTTTTAAATCAATGCCATCCCGGACAAACGGCGGACGCCGGGCAGGAATTGCCGGTGTAAAACATATCGTTTCAAGCGCTTCAAAGAGCGGCCGTAATTTATAAAATCGTCCGCCTTCGGTGAAATGAATACTGTTTTTTTCAAAAAACCTTCGCAGATTCTTTTCAAACAGATTAAGCAACTTGACTTAACTCCTTATGGTAACGGTGTTTGGCTTCGATGAGAAAATCCGACAACTCGATCTTGGACGGGCATACAAACGAGCACAAACCGCACTCAACACAATCCAGGAGGCCGCATGCCAGTGCTTCTTCTATTTCATCCGCGTAAATACTTCTATAAGTAAATTGAGGCATGATATCCACCGGACATATGGAGGCGCAATATCCACAATTGATACAGGGCCGTTCTTCGCCATGCATATCGGAATTAATGGTTAATGGCGCTGATGAAATAACAGACAAAAAGGTACGAGAATTACTCAGTTTTTTAAAGCCGGGCCGGACAAATCCGAACAGCTCGCTTTGATTCGTCTCTTCCATAATCATTACGGAAGTCTGGTGCGGGTCTAAAAATTCATCCCCTGCGCTGGTATAACCGGATAAAACGCCGCCCACGACCCATCTTTTGGAATGATCGTTTATTGCAGATGGAGCAAGGCCTTTTAAGCGAATCCCCATACGGGTTTTTAAATGACAGCTGTTATCAGAAGAGGCATCTGAAAATGAGACGATCCGATCGATGGGATACGCACCGGTTTTCAGAAATTTTCCTAGATGAATGACATCCTGCCCGTCAATATACCAGTCATGATTTTCCGCAGCTGATTTTTTTGTATGATACAGAACTACTCCAGGGTCTGAAGCCGGATACTTACCGATAATCCGGTGGGTCACAATGTTTGCGTCAAAATCATTTTTTCCCGATTTTTCATTATCATACCGGCAGATATTAACCGTATCAGTAAGCCGGGAAAGAGCCTTTATTCCAAATTCAAAAAAGCCGACCTGATCCTTAAGGTATATGTGAGAGCTTGGTTGAAAAGGATCAGCAGACCCAAGAGAGACCCAAACAGCATTGGGCCGGAAATCAGGATTGGCGATTTGCCGAAACGGCAGTTGGCGAACAAACGGCCACATGCCGCCAGCCATCAGCCGCGCAATAAGTGGTTTGCGTTCTATCAGGTCAAGAGCTGAATCGGTGATCATTTCAAACGTTTCAAAAATCTCATTGCTGTCCAGCTCAATAACAATTTCGTGAAGCACACGTCTCGGACCATAGGTGATGTTTGAAATAGTGCCGCAACCCGGTGAAAGGAATTTTAAATCCGGATGTTTTTTGTCTTCAAAAAGGACGGATCCAATTAAAACATGATCCCCCTTCTGCACCAGCAACCGAGGCCTGATAAATGGCAGTTTATCCGGAACTGACGCTACATGGGAAACAGCCGGGGAATTTTTTATCCGTTGGGAAGGTTTACCGGCTATTTTAAACTGCCATCCTTTTTTAATTTTCACTGTTTTCATGAAAACACCCGGCATCTGATGGATATAGATTGTATAAATAAATTATAGCATAAATCATATTGTTCTACGAAGCCATCATTATTTAAATTGTAACATCCGCTGGTGCAGGCGCATGGACCGCTGGCAAAAGGCTTCAAGCTTTGCATTGATTAGTTGAGGAAACGGCGATCCGTCACTTTCAATTGCCAGAAACGGCAGAGTTTCCATGGTATCAAGAATTTTTTCAAGTTTGTTCCCGGAGACAGAGCTTCTGAGTTTTACTTCACGGGTCATCGTCTCACTTAAAATCGCCTCGGATAATCGATTGGGCATGCACCCGAATGGTCCTAAAGCAATAACGCCGCAGACTTCGGTGGCCACTTCGGATATGGCGCTACCGATTGTTAGTATGGCTTCTCCCATGAGTTGTTCGGAGATAAACGGCGCGGCAGAACTCATTATTTTCTTCAGGTTCACAGGCTTTGCATTGATTATTCCGGAATTTGAAAAAATTGATGTCAGTCGTTTTTCATAACGATTCATGAAAATTTGGCGTAAAAAAAATTCTATTTTTTTACGCATGGACATTGGTGCCAGGTGACCGTCAATTCCCAACAGATAATCCGAATACCGAAACCATTCGGAAACCGGAGAACAGACCACGGCAATACCCATTTCAGCCATTTGTTCATTTAACCTCTGACGCGAAAAATCGTCACGGCGTACAAATATTTCTCCGGTTAATAAAATTCTCGGGACTTGATCATAGGGCCGTTTAACCGAGATCTCTGAAAACTTCTTCATCTGAAAAGCGAGTTCCCGCGTCAAGTCATTGAAGGTGCCCTTTGCCAGCACATCTAATATCGATTCAAAGGAATTATTGAATAAGGATATGGCAGCGTCCGTATCTTTAGCATTTGCAAGCAGGAGGGAGTGAAAATCTTCCATAATATCTGCAATGACAATCCCGCACCATGCTTTTTTATTGCTAAACCCCTTCCCCATTGTGGCATAGGTATTGTCCGATGTTAACGAAAAAACGGCAACATCAGTCAGTTTCAGACGTTTAATCAGGTCTTCCATGAAAATCGCATACTGACCGAAACGGCAGGGGCCGGATGCTGAAGGCATGAAGTAAACCAGTATTTCATCGGATTGTTTTTTATTATACACATAATCCAATAACGTGCCGGTGGTCAGAATCAACGGCAAACACTCTTTGCAGGACGTGTTGGCCCGTCCCATTTTTAAGATGGATTCATCCGCAGCAACGATCGGCGCCACATGATAACCGGCTGCAGAAAAAACAGTCGAGATGGCCCGGGTTGAAAATTGTCCCATGGAAGGAATCAGTAACGTGACCTTCGGATCGGACATTGACAATATTTTTCCGCTGGATGTTTTAATTGACGGAAATCCGTTATCCATAAACGGTCGGGCCCGTGTGAATTTTTCAGGTTTTGTGCCAATATTTTTATGAATGTGAATCTGCCGGTATTCATTAATAATATCTAAAAATGCTTCTATACGGGTTTCAAGACCGGCATCCGCCGTATGACTGTCAAGCTCCAGCGTCAGCGATGGTTTGCGTCCCATGATGGATCGGAAATAGGTAATTAAAAAAGAGTCTGGACCGCATGAAAAATTGGTAATGTACGTGGCGAATAATTGAGGATGTTTTTCGACAAACCGCGCGGCCTTAAGAATCATCTGCCCCATCCCCCAATACATATGCCGTTTTGATTTTTCATTTTCAAACGGCAGAAAATCAAACGGGATAATTTGCACGCCTCTGGATGCAAATTTATAGGGAATCCCCATGTGTGCTTCTTCGACCATCGCATTATAGGGCCTGCCGAAAATAACGATCGCAATTTTTTGAGGATCAGATTCCAGATCCTGTAAAACCCTTTTCCCAAAAAATTTCATTTTATTATTGCATTCAAGTTGGGCCTTCAATGCTTTGTGAAAAGATTCTTCCGCTTTTTGACGGTCAATACCCATTTCCATTGCCATTTGGATCATGGAATTTTGGGCATCGGTTAATCCATTTGCCATATTGATAAAAGGGGTCAGCAACCGGGTTCCTTGTTGGTACAGTTTCTTCAGCAAAGGTTTAAAAGCGATTTTAAGATAAAAAGGCTCACCCTGAACAAAGGGACAGGCCTGTGCGTTTGATGATCCTTTTTCAATAGGGATAGACTGAACATGGGGCAGAAAAATAAAATCAAGCGGTCTTTTTTCCCCAATCAGGGTATGGAAGAAACCGTGCGCGAGTTCGGCCGGATAACAAAATGCCGCATTGCGCTGATCAATACCCTCTTTTGATGGTTTTTTCGGCAAAACGACTTCAACCCCCATTTGATTGAAAAAGGTCTGATAAAAAGGATACAGGCTGTTGACCAGAAAACTTTTATTAATGCCAACCGTTTTTAAAAATGGTTTTGTATTTCCCGTTATAGACGTAAGGGCGTTGTCATTAAAAATTAATTTTTCCCTGGCCTTAACCAGATCAAGATTTTTAAGGTCATATTTAAGTTTATATCTAATATTGTAATACCTGTTACAGGCGCCGCCAAAAGGATACTTTTCCCCTTCCATTTCAATCATGTTGATTTCACAGCGACGATCACATTTTTCCGGGCCACCCTTACAAATAAAAGATTTTCCGTAATGCACATTTCGTTTAGAAAGTTGTTGAAGGTCAAATTCCTTTTGATCAAGGAGCCCTAATTCAATTCGTTTTTTTATTTCAAGCGCTGCGCCAAAAGCGCCCATTAAACCGGGTTCCGGCGGGACAATAATTTTTTTTCCTGTTAAGGCTGCCATTGCCAGGGGTACGGCATGATTATAGCAGACCCCTCCCTGCATGAATATCTTTTGCCCCACCGGCCGGTTGCCCTTAACACGATTGATATAATTCATGCATATTGAATATACCAGGCCTGCGATAATATCATGAAAATCGATTCCTTCATGAATAGCTGTTTTAATATCCGAAGAAATAAAAGCGGCACACTGATCATTAAAATTCGGGGGTTGATCTCCCTTTAATGCGGCACCGGCAATATCTTCGACATTGACATTCATGGTTTCATAAGCCGCTTCTTCAAGAAAAGAGCCGGTTCCAGCTGAACATGCTTCATTCATGGCATAATCAGATGGGACACCGGATGTAATATAGGTATATTTAGCGTCCTGGCCGCCGATTTCAAAAAGTGTATCCACTTCCGGATCAAAATAAACCGCTGCTGCGGCATGGGCGATAATCTCATTAATAACGCCATCGGATAACGCATGAAGGCCTGCTATTTGCCTTCCTGATCCGCACACGCCGAGTCCGGTTATCAATAATTGGCAAGGATCCATGGTTTGCTGAATCTGTTTTAAAATACTCCGGTAGCATTTTTTGGAAGCATTGACCGGGTCTCCGTCAGTTAATAAATAAATAGACGCTAAAATTGAATTGTCGGATCTACGCATAAGAACGGCTTTGGTAGTCGTGGAGCCGACATCAAGACCGAAGATACAGACATCGCCGGGTTCGGGAAGTTTTTTTGATATGGAGTTGAATATTACCTGATCCTGAAAGGTCTTTAGGCGGGGCAATGGTTCAAATGAACTAACTTGTGTGTTAAAAAGTTCTGTAATATCGGAATTTTCAGCATCTTTATTATCCAGTTTATTATCCAGGGCCCATAGTGCGGCCCCCAGTGCTTCAAAGTAAGGGGCTTCTTCCGGAACTACCAGGCTGGGGATTTCCTGCTTTAAATAGTCAATCATCATTTGATTTCGTGTGGTTCCCCCGACAATCATGATGTGTTTTTTCTCGACTTTTTTTAACAGTTCCAGAATTTTCCCGGACATCATACGGCATAAACCCGCAGTAACCCTTGACTTGGGTATCCCCTTATTAATGGCATGGGTGCAATCTGATTTACAAAAAACAGAACAGCGGCCTGAAACTTCATAAGGGGTTTCTACAGCTGACCAGCGGAGTGCTTCCTCAAGGGATACATTCATTCTTCGCAACTGCTGATTAAAAAATTCACCGGTGCCTGAAGCACACTTATTGCCTGTCAGCACATTAGATATTTGGCCGTTTTGGTTCAAAACATAGGTCATAAATGTTTCACCGCCGGCAGAAACCACCGCCGGTGATTCTATCTTAGGGGCTTTGACGAACTGATAAGCGTATTCAACCGCCTCGGGCTCTGAAATAGATGAAAAATTCACCAGATGCCTGAACCGGCGGCCGGTTGCAGCAATACTGTCAAATTGATTTAAATCAAGGTTAGACAATGCTGTTTTTAACTTTTGTTTTGGATTTCCTGCATGGGAGATAGTGGCATGATCGAGAACCCGAACAAAATCTTTGGTCCGCAAGGATAGATCTATGCTGTCGGGATAAGTTTTTTCAATCTGGACCAGTGAAATGGTTGACGCTCCCAGACAAATCCCAAGCGCTTTTGTTTTCAAATTTTTTGATTCAGTCATAGTTTTGCAGCATGGGCAACTGTTCAAATAATTTTATATGTTTCATTTATTTATGTAAAATAGCCCAATGTTCTAGTTCTGTCAATCCAGGCATAATAAAGGTTTATATATTCCGGTTTTATAAAAAACTGTGGTCATTGCGTCTGTTTTTTGATAAATTATTTGAGAATCATTGAATATACATTTTTCTATATGAATTTTATTTAATAAACCTTAAAAAGGCTATGAGTCAATGAAGAACAAGCTTGATGACGCGACATGGATTTTTGTTATCGTTCAGGATCCGGGAGTAAATGAACAATTTTTCGGCCTGCATGATGAAAAATTAAAGATATCATATACCCCGGCATTTCATAACAAAAATGCCGCACTGAGTTGTTTAATACATCTGCCGACGCAAAGAGATAAAAAATATGAAGTACAGGCCGTTATGTACGGGGATCTTTCCCGGGATGCGTCTGCAAATAATTTTTTAATTTTTATGCTTGATGAAGACGGCAAAATTCTCGAAAAAATTTTTCCAGGCAAACCCATTACCCCAGTGCATTAATCCATTATAATGAGGAAATTTTAATAGCAGCAATAAATGAATAATTTTTGTTCTGATCTTCATAGGGAGAAAACGATGAAAAAAATAGGCGTTTTGCTGTCAGGATGCGGTGTTTATGACGGCGTTGAAATCCATGAAGCGGTCATTACCCTTCTTGCCCTGGATCGAAATGGGGCCGAAGCAGTCTGTATGGCCCCGGACATTGAACAACATCATGTAGTGAATCACTTAAACGGGGAACCCAGCGAAGAAAAACGTAATGTTATAGTTGAGTCGGCAAGAATCGCAAGGGGAAACATAAAAAATGTCAAAGATGTTAATGCCATAGATATTGACGGATTAATTTTGCCCGGTGGGTCTGGCGCGGCAAAAAACTTAAGCAATTTCGCACTAAAAGGAAAGGAAGCCGATATTAACCCGGATGTGGCAAAGATCGTCAGGGATATGGTGGATGCCAATAAACCAGTGGGCGCAATATGTATATCACCGGCAATTTTGTGTAAAATTCTGGAGGATAAAAATCCGGAAGTTACCATTGGAAATGATTTCGGAACTATTGAGACAATCGAGGAAATTGGCGGGATTCATGTTGTCTGTGCTGTTGACCAGATCCATGTAGATCAGGCCAATAAACTCATAACAACCCCGGCGTACATGTTAGGCCCAGGCATCAAGGAAGTAGCCAAAGGAATTGAAAAATTGGTTGAAGCGGTTTTAAAGTATTCCTGATTCTACCAAAATGAATATGTCCTGTCGGTTTATTAATCCGGCAACAGGTCATAAAAATACAGCATTGCATCTGATCTTGACATTATTCCAATAATTTTATCGTTCTTGACAACCGGCAGCCTTCCGATATCGTACTTTACCATTATACGTGCAGCCTCCATCGGACTTTTGTCCGGATCAATTGTAATATTTCTTGTGTTCATAAATGCCTTGACCGGAGCCTGTAATTGAGAAGACTTCCTGATTTTTTTAAAATCGCGTCGCGAAATTACACCGACAAGCTTTTCATCGTCAACAACCGGCAATCCCGTATATCCTTTTTCTTTTAATAAATCGGAGACTTTACTCATGGGCATATCTGGAGTAACGCTGAAAACGGGATAAGACATTAAATCGCTTATTAGCACCGACGACTGTTGATTCCCTTTGAGTAATTCAAGCAACATGTCATTTAATGCGGAAGGATTAACGGATTTTATCATAGCTGATCCAGCGCCTGGATGACCGCCCCCGCCCATGCTCCGCATAATGGAACCCACATTGATATCCTCAACGCTGCTGCGACCGATCACAATACATTTTTCATGGTCTTTATTAACAAATATTCCAAAAGCAGCATCCACATTTAAAATATCCCGGTACATATTTACTACCAGGGAAAGACTGTTTACATGGCCGGAGATATGAATCACATTGATACTCACCGTGTAATTTTCAATTTTTGTCCGGGGCGCTGTTTTAAGCATTTCAAATAAAATATTTTTTTGCTTCTCACCGTAAGCCGGCTGCAAAAAAGTGGAAAGAATATTTAAGTCTGCTTTATTTTCCAGCAGGAACCCTGCAGCATAAGCATCTTCCGCAGTTGTTGAAGGGAATGACAGATTCCCGGTATCTTCATATAAGCCAATTAAAAAAAGGGTTGCCTGCATAGGGGTTAAAAGAATTTTTTGTTCTTTGATTTCACGGATCATTAAAGTGATATTCGCGCCAATTTTCTCATGACATGACCAGGCAGGATTTAAATCACACAGGTTTTCATGATGATCCCATAAAAAGATTTCAAGATTTTCATTTTCCTTCAACCGTTTCATTTTTTCAAGCCGGGACCATTTACTGGCATCCACGACAATCAATTGCTTTACCTGATCCAAGTCAATCTCTTTGATGGATCTGGTTTCAAAAAGGTCTTTATGAATGGATAAAAAGGCTTTAACGTTCGGATTTAACGTTTTGGGTAATATCGGAATTGCATCAGGATATAAAATAGTTCCGGCAATCACAGAAGCAAAGCCGTCAAAATCAGCGCTTCGATGCGTTGTAATGATCTGCATGACAATATCCTGTATTCATAAATTGGAATGTTTTATACATTGGCAGGAAAATTCTTAAGAAAAAATAATCCGGAAGATATTGAGAAAAAAATGATAATACGGATACAAGCATGGATTTATTCTATGATGTTCCGCTTAAAAGTCAAGCAGTTTGCTCAACGAAAAGTGTAACAAGCTGATTTCAAATATTTTTCATATTAAATGATTCCTTGATTAACAAAGAAGACCCATAAACAAGCGGTTTGCAGGATTTAATTATAGAACCTATTGGAATAAAATGATTTTTTTCTTGACTTAAGCTCTAAAATCATATTATTATAAGTAAATTGCTCATGTCAATTTTACAGGGGTTTTCCTAAAGAGTAAATGGACTATATCGAGAAAGTCAAAAAAAACAATGGACCAAAGGGCAAGGTAAAAATATCAGCGGCCTCGTTACGTATTATTGATACCGATCTTGGCGTTTCTTCTACCCTTAAAGTTCTTCAAACCAATAAAACCGTTCGACGGAAATTGCTCGTTAATCAATTAAACCACATTAATTTTAAAGATGAAACTGTCTGTATCAACTTTCAACACGTACATGATAAACAGATAATTTCTTTTGCCGGAACCCCTCAACCCTGCCTTGGCAAACATCTGGTCTGTCTCTGGGAAGATCAACCGAATATCGAACAGCTGCTCGCCGTTTATCAATTCCATAATTTCATTATTAATGACAGGCAAAGCATCATAACCGTACCTGCGAATCTGCGGTGTATCAACCACAGAGGCGCCTGCTTCACGCTTCCAGAAAAGTCAGCACAAACAAGCGCCCGCAAAGCAACAAGGTTCGCATGTTACAACCTTGACGTTAAACTGATTCAAAGCAGCATTGTTTTTTCCGGAAAACTTGTAGAATTCAGCCCTATATCTTTAAAAATAGAAATAGAATACTCTCCCACCGAACCGTTTCAATGGATTAATTTGAAAGATAAAGTAAACCTGATTGTTTCGAACGATTTGGGTGTCCTTTATTCCGGTGAATGCAATATATTAAAGGCAACCGGGTCTTCAAAAAAGAAAAAAATAATACTTCAGCCCACCCATGATACCATTCAAAGATTTAATCCCAGGATATATCGAAGCAACCGGTTGGAACTCACACCATCACCGGATATTGCTTTCAACCACCCCTTTACAAATAAACGGGTTAATTTGAAAGTAATCGATTTATCCGGATCAGGTCTCAGTGTCGAAGATGATGAAGACAGTTCTGTCCTGTTACCCGGGATGATCATCCCATCCATGGCTCTTAACTTTGCCAACAGTTTCAATTTTCCATGCAAGGCCCAGGTTGTTTACCGAAAAGCTTTTGAAAGTGAAAAGAATAAAAAAGTGATTAAATGCGGTATAGCAATTCTGGATATGAAATCAGAGGATCACGTACGGCTGTTATCTTTACTGCATCAGACAAATAATAAAAATTTTTATGTATGTAATGATATAGATATGGATGAATTATGGGATTTCTTTTTTAAAAGCGGGTTTATCTACCCGAAAAAATATTCCTTTATCCATGAAAATAAAAAAAAAGTTCGGGCAACTTTTGAAAAGCTGTACAACAAAGAGTCAAATATTGCCCGCCATTTTACATGGCAGAGGAAAGGAGAGATCTTCGGTCACATGTCGATGCTTCGTTTTTATCAAAATACCTGGTTAATACAGCATCTGGCAGCAATCATGTCAAAAGATCAGCTTAAAGTCGGTATTGAGATACTGAATCAGATCGGTGCATACGCATACGATTCACACCGTCTGCTTTCAAGTCATATGGATTATCTGATTTGCTATTTCCGGCCGGAAAATCATTTCCCCAATCATTTTTTTGGTGGCGTCGCCAAAAATATTCAGAACCCCAAAGCATGTTCAGTTGATACTTTCGCTTATTTTCATTATCGCAAATCCACTAAAGCCAATAAAGAATTACCCGAAAAATGGAAGCTCGATAAATCTGAATTTAATGATCTTTCAGATCTTGAAAAATTTTATGAGCATCAATCCGGAGGATTGATGCTTGACGCACTTGACCTGATACCTGAAGATAAGGAAATGTCTGATCGGACTGATCTGTCATCCGAGTATTCGAAAATAAATTTAAAACGGGAACGAAGACTCTATTCGTTAAAACATGACTATGCATTAAAAGCTGTTCTCATGCTGAATATATCAAGCTTTGCAGTTAATATGTCTGATTTAACAAACTGTATCAGCATATTTGTAATTGATTCGGAAAATCTGTCAACGGAAATAATACGTTCAACGGTTGCCATACTCTCTGAAAAATACAAAAAAAAAAAATTTCCGGTATTGCTATTCCCATTGACATACGCAGACACCCATTCTTTAGAATATGAAAAAACATATAACCTGTGGACATTGGACATGCAGCATACCGATGATTATTTTAAAAATTTTAATTATCTCATTTAATTGCACAACTATTTTGATTGGAACCTGAAGATATGACGGACATGTTTGCATATAAATACCTCATGGAAAGCGACAAGGAAACGCTTCGCCTGAAACTTAAAACTGATCGCGCAACACTTGAAAAACAGGCTAAATGGGCCGGCATCAAACCCGAAATGCGCGTTGCAGATATTGGATGCGGAGCCGGCAAAACTACTTTTTACCTGAAAAGACTGATTGGGGATAGGGGCGAAATCGTTGGTATTGACAGTTCGGAGAACCGGATAAAGGATGCCATTAACAATTTTTCGAATGATTCCACCCATTTTCTGTGCAGAGATGTGCGCGAATCCTTAAACGACGTAGGTGAATTCGACTTTATCTGGGTTCGGTTTTTACTTGAATACCATCGGTTGAGCAGTTTCGAAATTGTACAAAATCTGTTTAATATATTAAAGCCGGGTGGGATTATCTGTCTGATTGATCTTGATCATAACTGCTTAAATCATTTTGGCGCCCCGGAGGCTTTAATAAAAAGCCTTGAAGGGATAATGAATGAACTGCAAACAAATAAGGATTTTGACCCATATGTCGGTCGAAAACTATATTCATACTTATATGATTTAAATTTTGAAGAGATTGATGTGGCTTTAGACGCACATCATCTGTTCTTTGGTAAAATGAATCAAGCCAATACGTTTAACTGGATAACAAAAGCCGAGGTAGCCGCCAAGCAGTCAGGGTATGACTTTCACGAATTCAAAGGCGGATTTGATGAGTTTTATGAAGTTTTCAAGGAATTCTTTCTAAACCCCCGACGATTCATTTACACTCCCGTCATCTCATGTAAGGGACGCAAGCCGTTAATTAATTTAGCCTGACGCCACCCGAAGTACTGCGCCTTTTAGAAATTCGGCCTGATAATAATTAACAAATGCGTCAACAATTTCCCCGTCAAAAAACGCCCAGCTTTTATTTTTTAAAATATCGATCGCCTGCTCCGGTGGCATGGGTTTATTATAATACCGATTGGCAGTCAGTGCTTCAAAGTAATCCGCTACCGCAATAATTCTGCCCCCGAGTGGAATCTCTTTGCCCCGGCTGCCTTTTGGATAACCGCTCCCATCATATTTTTCATGATGTGCCGCTGCGATATCCGGGACAGCTTTTAAAGGCCCTTCAAAATTAATCTGGTCAAGAATTTCTTTTGTTTTATTGACATGGAATTTTACGTATTCATACTCGTATTCGGTCAGCTTGTCGGCTTTTTTCAGCATGGAATCAGGGATCGCTATTTTCCCGTAATCATGCAGCAGAGCGGCCACACGAATGACCTCCCGTTCTTCATGATTCATTCCCAATTCGCCGCAGATACCCACAGCAAATTCAGCCACCCATTCGGAATGCCCTTTTGTGACCGGATCGCGGGCATCGATACTTGAGACCAAAACCTTCAATACAGACTCTAACTGTTTTTTATGTGCTTCAAGATGTTCAGTATGCCGAATACTAATACCAATAAAATGTGAAAGGCCCATCAACAAACTGATATCACTCTGAACAAGCAAACGCTTGGACTTGATATTATCAACGGCTAAAATGCCTATGCTTTCATTGTCACAGATAATCGGACAGCAAATAAAAGAATGGGCTCCCATTTTCTGAGCAAAACTTGAACTTCGATTCGATAGTTTATCCTGAAACTCGTTTATATCATTTATCAACTGGGGTTTTTTTTCTTTGAAAGAAACGACAAAAATCCCTTTTGAATTCGGATTGTCTAAGTGAAAATAAAGTTTTTTTAAAAATTTATGCTGTTGATCAGTATAGCCGAATCCCGCCTGAAATCTCATGAGCGTTTTTTCTTTGTTTGCCAGCATAATCATACCGCGATCAAAATCAAGCCGTTTATCTATCACCGAAACGACTTGGGTTAAAACATCTTTCAGGTGATTATACCGATTGACAATCTGCCCGATTTCGCGTGTGACAAGACGATTATTATAATTAATTTCGATTTGATCAACAAGTTGATCGGACGCATCTTTCAGGTTCAGCAGTGCCTCGTTTAAATCCTTTTTTTCAATAGACATGACCGCATACGAAATAAGCAGAAGCAGAACCAGAATTGCAAAAAACGAATAGGCGAAAACCAGCGTTTTGGATTGAATAAAAGGCGCCAAAATGATGCCCGAAAATATAAAAAATAATGCGGTATAATTTCTGATCAGTTTTAAGTGGGTTGCATACGTCTTTTCCCATGAAATGATATAGCGACAGCAGCGATCTCCCCTGAATATACATTCGGGATGTTCAATCCGGGGCTGTTTATAGTTAAAAATCATGGTAATGGCTTCAAAAAAACCTTTACGGTTCTCGCACTGGAAAGCTTTTTCCCTGGTGCCCTTATAGGGAGTAACGGTTAGCTGTACCTTGTTTGAAGAAAGCATTTTCGCTTCATAGTTGGAAGACCTTGTAAAATTAGCAGTCCCCTTTTCTATGAATTCATACACTTTTGCAGGAGTTACCAATCCCAGTACATATTGCCGCATCACACCAATGGTTTCCGGAGATGCTGAAAAACGTCCGGCTTCCCTTGCAATATTTTCCCGCCCTGTAAGATAGACGAGTCGCTCATAAAATCTATCAATCTGATTCTGAGTAAACCAATGCCCCTGATCATTAACCTCGTGCGGCTTCATTGCCGAGTAACCCAGCAGGTTTTTTAAATCAACATCAGGATATTTTTTTTTGATGAGTTGAATATAAGAATGAATAATTCTGCTGTTGTAGAGTTGCGGGTCAGGATTTTGTACCATATCGATATTAACCTTCTAATAAATAAAAAAATTCTTTGAAGTATACCACCCGACAGCAAAAATGCAAGCGGTTTCATTTTTGAGACATCGTGTTTTAACGCAGCCATGTAAAATAAGAAAATTTTAATCTTTTTTTAACCTTTTTTTAATCTACCATGTCTTATATTCGAATCATGCTCATTTAGCAGTGATTGTATGGAGGTTTCCACATAAGTAATTTTTGCGGCAAAGACTTGACAAAAGTATGGCGCTGATTAAGCTAATTTAAAAATTGAATAAAACTTTAAGATTTCAGGTAAGGAGTGAACACCATGGCAGTAGATGTTAAACAGATTGGAGAGCGGGTTGAAAAGGAAAGCATCGTCATCAATCAGATCAGATCTGAAATTCATAAAGTGATCGTCGGCCAGGAAAAACTCATTGACGGTCTTTTGCTGGCGCTGCTCTGCAATAATCATGTACTGATTGAAGGTGTTCCCGGACTGGCGAAAACATTATCTGTTACTACCCTTGCCCAAATGATACAGGCATCATTTCAGAGGATCCAGTTTACCCCTGATCTGCTGCCGGCCGATGTTATCGGGACGCTGATCTACAACCCAAAATCCGGAGAATTCACAACCAAGAAAGGGCCGATCTTTGCCAATATTGTGCTGGCGGATGAAATTAACCGGGCACCGGCAAAAGTTCAGAGCGCCCTTTTGGAAGCCATGCAGGAACGCCAAGTGACCATTGGCAATGAAAGTTTTAATCTCGATGATCCTTTTATGGTAATGGCTACCCAGAACCCTATTGAACAGGAAGGGACCTATCCCCTGCCCGAGGCCCAGGTGGACCGGTTTATGTTGAAACTCAAAATTACCTATCCCACTAAAAAGCAGGAACATGAAATACTAAAAAAAATGGCCCGATCGTCCTCGGCAGAAAAAGTGAATCCAATAATTTCTACTGACGACATTAAACGCCTTAGGGAGTTAAGCGATGAAATTTATATGGATGATAAAATCGAGGAATATATTGTCAACCTGGTGGAAGCCACCCGACAACCGGAAAATTATAAACTGGATATCGGCCAGTTGATCCGTTACGGCGCTTCTCCGCGTGCGACCATATTTCTTGCCATGGCATCCAAGGCAAACGCGCTGCTTGAGGGACGCGGGTATGTCACCCCACAGGATGTCAAAACGGTTGCCGTCAACGTCCTTCGTCACCGTGTAATCATCACCTATGAAGCGGAAGCAGAGGAAAAAACATCGGAAGATATTATTGAACAGATTCTTGAAACGGTTGATGTTCCATGATTTCTAAAGAGCTTGCTAAAAAAATTCGCTACATACAGATCTATACCAGCCGGGCGGTCAATGCTTCCCTTGCCGGTGAGTATGAAAGTGTGTTCAAAGGCCGGGGCATGGAGTTTGATCAGGTGCGGGAATATAATATCGGCGATGATATCCGGTCCATTGACTGGAATGTTACCGCCCGGACCGGGGAACCTCATGTCAAGCTGTTTGTGGAAGAGCGGGAACTAACGGTTATTTTCCTGGTCGACCTGTCCGCATCCGGATCATTTGGCAGCACCCGCAAAATCAAAAATGAAGTGGCCGCCGAACTGTGCGCCCTGCTGGCATTTTCCGCCATCAAAAATAATGACAAAGTCGGTCTGATTGTTTTCACCGATCAGATTGAAATGTTTATTCCTCCAGCAAAAGGCACAACTCATGTTCTCAGATTAATCAGAGAACTTCTTGGTTTTAAACCTAAACAGACAAAGACAAATATCTCCGCCGGCATCGAATTTATGGGGCGCATCATTACCAAGCGGAGTGTGGTGTTCCTGATTTCCGATTTTTTAGAAGAAGGATATGAAAAGCAATTACGCGTTTTGGGAAAAAAACATGACCTTCTGGCTGTTTCCATTGCCGATCCCAGGGAGATAAAACTTCCAAATGTCGGCCTCATTGAACTGGAAGATGCGGAAACCGGCGAACTGATTTTAATTGATACGGGGAGTAGGCATGTTCGCAAAAATTATGAGGAGATGGGGCATGTCTGGCAGAAAAATCTGAAGGAAATGTTCCGGTCCATGGACATCGACCAGATAGAAATTTTAACGGACAGGGATTATGTGGTGGATTTGGTCAAGTTTTTCAGGACTCGTGAAAGGCGGATGTATCGATAATTTTTTTTCAACTTGTTCGTTTTCATGAAAAATACCGATTTTTAAGCTGAGAGGGAAAAATGCCGGAAGATAATATTGCAAAAAACCTAAACTTTGAATTACCTACCCAACAGACAGGCACCAGTCATCGTCAGTCAAAACTATTGACATTGATTCTAATACTGATCCTTTTGGGGGTTACCGCAAATATATTTATTTCATTAAAACCAGAGGAAATTACAGACTCAGGGCTAAACAATGCAGCCCTGAATACTGACTTGCAGAAAAAACTGGCATTAAAGCTCGAAAAACAAGGCTTGTACACTTCATCAGCCATTGCCTGGAAGGAGTATATCGCTGAAGCCGGCCTGGATGATAAGAATAAGGCGCTAATCTGGTATCGAATCGGTAAACTCTATCAGGACAATAATGCCTATGAACAGGCTCTGGACAGTTATTATAGGTCAGAGAGCATTTCCACCATGGATTCCGTTGCTTCTGAAATTGCCATTCGAATCCAGGAATGCCTCGAATCAATGGGTAAATTTTCAGCCATGCACCATGAGCTCTCAGATCGCGTGACCATGAAACCTTCAGGGAACAGCTTGGCAGCAACCGATCCGGTCGTTGCCGAAATCGGAAACCAAAAAATTACCGCTTCCGAGCTGGATCAACGCATGGAAAGCAATATTGAACGTCAAATAAGCCTGATGGCCCCTTACCTGCCCGAAGAAGAACGAAACAATCAAAAAGAAGGCCTGCTTAAACAATTTGCCACGCCCGCCAAACGGATGATGTTTTTAAACCAGTTTATCGCAGAAGAAATCCTTTACAGAAAGGCCAGGGAAAGCAATCTGACAGAAGACCGGAAAATCAGGGATCTCATCAATGACCAGGAAAAAAGTCTTCTTGCGAAAATGGCCCTGGAAAAGGAATATGAAAACCGGATTAAAATCACCCGGACTGATCTTGAAACCTATTATAAGGCAAACCAGAAAGTTTTTATGAAGGATGAGAAAGAACAGGCATTTGAAGATGTCAAAAATAATGTATACAAAACCCTTCGTTCCCAAAAAGAGCAGGAAATACAGCAACAGCTTTTGACACAGTTAAAAGATCATTATGATGTGGTGATTCATCAGTCCGCATTGGTCGCCAAAGCTAAAAAAGATGCTGAAACACCGCCAGTGTCAAAGATGACAAACACTTCACAAAAAAAATTAGATAGAAATAAAAAATAAAATTTTTATACAAAAATTTTAAACCTCATACATACTATAAAAATTAATGAGAATGGTTTTTGACACGTTAAAAATACGCCACACACCATATAAACGGCATGTCGTTTTCTTGTTTTTTATCCTGTTCGCTGTGGCATGGTTATCTTCATGCCAGGCAAAGGATCCTGAAGAAAAAAATCAAACGGTTCAGACAAAAAAAGATACGGGAATTCACAAAACATTTGAGCGTGGACCGATCAGTGTTCATTTAGACACGGACAAAACAGAAATCACCATTGCGGACCGCTTGAATCTGACACTCTCGATAATTTCCAATGAAGATTATGATGTCCAACTGCCAAGGTTTGGCGATAAATTAGAGCAGTTCGGGATTGTTGACTATCATACTTCGCAACCATCCCTGACCGGCAACAATCGTACCAAGATAAGCCGTTCATATATTCTTGAGCCGTTTTTGTCCGGCGACTATAAAATTCCACCCATGACGGTTCATTTTAAGAAAAAAGGAGATTCAGACGATACCACGCATGAAATATCAACAGAAGAGATTACTGTGCATGTGACATCCATGCTCCCGGAAAATTTTGAAAAACTAACCCTGCATGATATCAAGCCGCCGGAAGATCTGCCGCAATCCTATGATTTATGGTTGTGGACCGGAGGCATTTCACTGGTTCTTTTGATTTCAGGAATCGTTATTTTTATAATTATCCGCAAAAGAAAACGTAACGGAGACAATGTGCTAATCATTAAAATACCGGCTCACCAGCAGGCATTTGATGAATTAAACGCCCTGGTGTCTGAAAAACTGGTAGAAAAAGGCGAAATCAAAGAATTTTATCATAAAATATCCGACATTATGAGACGATACATCGAAAACCGGTTTTCCATCCGGGCTCCGGAACTGACAACCGAGGAATTTTTAATCAATATTCAGACGGAAAATGATTTTGACAACACCCATAAAATACTTTTAAAAAATTTTCTAACACTCTGCGACCTGGTGAAATTTGCCAGGCATCAGCCACAAACAGAAGATATCCAGAAAACCTTTGACAGCTGCAAGGAATTTATTCTGGGAACACATGAAAAGGAGTAAACATTTTCTGTTATGCATTTTGAATCTCCCTGGGCATTTTTACTGCTGATTATAATACCGGCACTGCTGACAATCCGGCGTTACACTTTAAAACGGGGCGCCATCAGGTTTTCCTCAACCGGAAACGTGGCAAAAGCCGGGCGTTCATTACGCCGCAGGATTTACCAATTACCGACCGTCATCCGGATACTTGCCCTTGTGTGTATAGTGATTGCCCTTGCCCGCCCACAGACCGGCCGGGAGCAGATCATAGATATCAGTAAAGGCATTGCCATTGAAATGGTTGTCGACCGGTCCGGCAGTATGGGCGCTGAAATGGAATATAACGGCAGACAAATGACCCGGCTGGATGTGGTTAAAAAAGTATTTAAAAATTTTGCCTTAGGTGATGATGAAGATTTGCCAGGCCGGCCGGATGATCTTATCGGTATGATCGCTTTTGCCAGGTATCCGGATACGATCTGTCCGCTGACCCTGGCACATGGCGCATTATCCCCTTTTCTGGATACCATTAAGTTGGTTCAGGTTCGTTCCGAGGACGGAACTGCCATTGGCGATGCGCTCGCTCTTGCAGCCGCCCGCCTTGAGAAAGCTGATGAGGCCCTTGCCCGTCAAAGATCCGGGAAAAATAAAAATTATCAGATCAAAAGTAAAATTATTATCCTGCTGTCTGACGGTGAAAATAATGCCGGTAAACGTGATCCACTGCAGGCCGCAAAACTGGCGGCTGATTGGGGTATCAAGGTATATGCCATTGCAATCGGCGGTGGAGAAGCAGTTCAATCCATCCGTACCCCTTTTGGCGTATATAAAGTCCCTGTGAGTCAGCGGGTCGACACTACCGCATTAAAACAAGTTGCCGAAAAGACAGGCGGTTTTTTTCGGGAAGCAACTGATGCGGATTCTCTTTCCGCCATTTATGAGGAGATCGATCAAATGGAAAAGAGCGAGATTGAATCAGTAAAATTTGTTGATTATAATGAATCATTTCTCCTTTTTGCATTTATCGGACTCATACTCATCGGTCTTGAAATATTATTATCCAATACCATTTTTAGAAAGATTCCATAATCATATGATACTTCAACAAATCAATATGTTATATTTTCTATGGGTGATCCCGATGCTGGCGGCTGTGATTGTGTATGCCTGGCAGAAAAGAAAATCATCACTGCAACTGTTTATTGATGCCGGCCTTCTGGATAAAATTCCTGTATCGCTGAGCTATACAAAACGATTCTGGAAATCCGCGGCGGTTTTTTTGGCGCTGATGTTTATGATTATAGGCATGGCAAGGCCCGCCTGGAACCCGAAACCGGAAACCATTGAACGAAAGGGCCGGGATGTAGTCTTTTTGCTGGATGTGTCCAAAAGCATGCTGGCGGAAGATCTTGTCCCGAATCGTCTGGAACGCGCCAAGCTTGCTATTTCAGATTGCATTGAACGATTTGAAGGTGATCGCATCGGGCTTGTGGCGTTTGCCGGCACTGCGGCAGTCAAATGCCCTCTTACCCTTGATTACGGTTTTTTTCGGATGATGCTAAATGATATTTCAACAGACAGTATTGCCCGAGGCGGAACGCTTATTGGTGATGCTCTTCGGAAAGTAATGACGGATGTTTTTGATGATCAGGCTAAAGAATTTAAGGATGTTATTTTAATCACGGATGGTGAGGATCACAACAGTTTTCCGGTGGATGCGGCAAAAGACGCAGGTGAAAAAGGCATACGGATTATCGCCATCGGTCTTGGGGATGAAAATGAAGGCAAGCGTGTTCCTGTTACAACTGAGGATGGGACCAAAACATTCTTGAAATATAATGGACAGGAAGTCTGGTCCCGACTGGATGCGGACACATTGCGTAAAATGGTCAATACCACACCCGGCGGAAAATATTTAAATGTTGCCACCGGCACGATTGACCTAGGGGATGTATATGCCCGGCTGATCGCCACAGCAGACAAAAAGCAGCTTGAATCAGACACCATTAAACGTTATGAAGAAAAGTTCCAGATATTTCTGGCAGCAGCTTTTATAATCCTTTGCATCGAGTTGCTGGTAAATGAACGTAAAAAAATAATGACGATTACTCATGAATAATTTCAAAAAAATCATTATCAGTTTATTTCTGGTCACCTGTTTCTTAAGTTGTCTGAATACGGCTCAGGCGGCATCCAAAGAGAAACTGGTAAAAAAAGGGAATGCTCTTTTTTCTTCCGGAAAATACGATGAAGCGATCAGCACCTATGATGAGGCAGCCGTGGATGATCCGGAGTCTGCTTATATTTATTTTAACAAAGGCACAGCACTTTATAAAAAAGAAGACTATGCAGCTGCCAAAGACGCTTTTGGGAAAGCAGCCATCAAGTCAAAAGATATCGTTCTTGAAGCAAAAAGCAAGTTCAACCTGGGATTGTGTTTTTTCCGGGAAGGTGAACGTCAGAAAGACAGTGATTTGAAAAAAACCCTTGAAGCATACGGATCC
>JAJRPH010000080.1 GCA_024280875.1 Deltaproteobacteria bacterium
GAAATGATTGATATCAGGGAATTGTGGGAAGTCCTGTCCCCTATGGGTGAATGGGTGGATCTTATGACTATGACCGGGCTGTGCTTTCCCAATAATGCGAACGGGGACCATGAAGCAGCTGTTATCCGGGCATGCTTTAATAACAGGATCTATTTTAAATTTAATCAGGACGCATTTTTCCCGCATTCAGAGCAAGACGTTGATAAAAATATTATCCGGGAAAAAGAAAAAGAACTTCGAAACCAGTTGATTGAAGATGGCGGGAACTGGTTAAAAAAAGTACTGGACGGCATTGAAACTGATCCGGCGGAAGAGAAAGCGATCCTGATTGAAACCCTGAAATCATATTATTTGCTTGGGAAAGACAGTCCGCATAGTACCGTCGGGCGCGCCATCATTTCCAGGGCCGGCGTTGAAAGCGCTGAAAAAATATTTGACGCCATGGTGAAAATCGGTGCCTGGGACCCCAATTACAATATCGATCTGAAGCGTTATGATATACCGGTAATTTTTTCAGATGCCGCTCTAAAAAAGGCCGATGCAATACCGGAAGATGTTGATGCCATGTTATTGGCCCCCCAACGGAAAAATTTGATATCACTCCCGGTGATGACCATCGATGGGCCGGGGACGCTCGATCTTGACGATGCGATCAGCATTGAGGTGGAAGACGGCTATTATCGTATCGGGGTGCATATTGCAGACGTTTGTGAATATGTTGCAAAAGACGATGTTCTTGATCAGGAAGTCATCAACCGGGGAACATCAATTTATATGCCGGACATGAAGATTCCGATGATGCCGCCGAAGTTGTCTGAAAATATTTGCAGCCTGAAAGTTGGTGAAATCCGGCCCACCATCAGTACTTTTTTTAAGGTCAGCCGCTATGCCGAGTTGTTTGAATTTGAAGTGGTTCCCTCTATTGTCAAGGTGGGACAACAGCTGACATATAATGATGTCGACTTGATGGTGGATACGGACGAATCCATCTGGGCGCTGAATGAAATCGCCTGTAATCTTAGACGAAAACGGCTTTCAAATGGGGCGGTACAGATCTCAATTCCTGAAACCAGTATCCGGGTATTTGAAAACAGCGATATCAGTGTCCGGAAACTGGACCGGGAAAGTCCAGGACGGATGTTTGTTTCCGAGATGATGATTATGGCCAACTGGCTGATGGCGAGATTTCTGGCGGACAATAAAATGCCCGCCATTTTTCGGGGTCAGCCTGAACCCAAAGCCAGGCTTTACAGCCAGAAAAAGGAATCCACTCTTTTTCAGAACTGGATGCAGCGGCGGATGCTTAACCGGGTTATTATTTCTCCGTATCCGGAATCGCATTCCGGGCTGGGATTGGATAAGTATGTGACCGCTACATCACCCATTCGCAAGTATTTTGATCTGGTCACCCAGCGTCAGATTCGGGCCTGTTTTGATATGGAACAGCCTTATTCAGTCGACGAGATAGAAAAAATGCTGCAGTCCCTCAAGCCGCAGTTAATGAATGCCGGTCAGGTGCAGATGAGGCGAAATCGTTACTGGTTGTTGAAGTACCTTGAGAAACATATCGGCGAAAAAGAAGAAGCCATTGTGCTGAATAAACTCAGGGATAAATATATCATTCTGCTGACCACCTACCTTGTGGAATGCAAACTGCATTCTTCCAGCCATTGGAATCTCAAACCCCAGGACCTGGTCCAGGTAACCATCTCACATGTTGATGCCAGACGGGATGTCCTGAACGTCGATCCGGGATAGCCGAATATCTCACAAGCCTGATTCGCCCATTTGCTTTGTTATAAGCGGTTCGCGGTAAACCGCTACACCACCCCTTATGCCTTGACATGAACGAATCAGACTCGTGATGAATTCGCCTTGGCGATGGGGAAGCATTGCCTTTCGTATTTATTAAGTTGCCAACTCAAAGGCCATAGCCCTGTATATTGGCGGCAGGTGATGCAAACGATATGTGGCTAAAAAAAATCCCATTGAAATTTTATTTTTGTAATGTATAGTTCAAGTATACATAAAAAAGAGATCGGAGGATGTCTATGAAAGCCACTATTGTCGATTTGAGATATAAAATGAATGATGTGCTTAAAGCCCTTGACAGAAATGAACAAGTCACTGTTCTTTATCGGGGAAAAGTTAAAGGGATCTTAATCCCATCAGGAAAGAAATCCCAAATGAAAATTACGGATCATCCTTTTTTTGGTATGTCATCCCATATCAACGAAAAATCAGTGCAAGATGAAATCGACGATTTGAGGGGATCAAGATACAATGATATTTGATACGGATATTTTCATATGGGCACAGAGAGGCAATGAAAAGGCCGCAAAATTGATGGAAAAGTCAGACGAGAGGTTTCTTTCCGTTCAAACCTATATGGAACTTTTACAATGTGCCAAAAATAAGACCCAACACAAATATGTAAAAGATTTTCTGTCATCTTTTGGCTTTATAGTCCTGCCGCTAACAGAAAACATAGGTCATCGTGCATCTATTTATGTTGAAGAATACACTTTGTCTTCCGGACTCAGATCCGGTGATGCAATAATAGCGGCCACCGCTGTCGAGAATAGTTTAATACTTGCTTCAAGCAATTTAAAGCATTTCAAAGTGGTAAAAGAACTTCAATTAAAAAGGTTTAGGCCTTAAAGTCCGGCCATATATCACAGATTGCGTTACCACGGAGGACCATGGGAACGAGAGAACCAATCATTAATAAAGAAGTATATTGATAAAATTTCATAATAGGGATAGGGACGCCCATCACTGAGCGCCCCTCCCACACCACCCGGCATACGGATCACGTACCAAGGCGGTTCGGCTGATCAGGA
>JAJRPH010000081.1 GCA_024280875.1 Deltaproteobacteria bacterium
GAAATATCGCTGAAAAAATATCATTGTAAAACAATTCGACAGCAGAGAATAAGCAAATATGGATCATTTCAACAAAACTCTCGAGAAACACGGCCTTGAATTAACCCGCCTGGAAACAAGCATTCTGCAGATCAATGTCGGCCTGCTCTGCAACCAGGAATGCCGGCATTGTCATCTGGATGCCGGTCCGGGCCGCAGGGAAAACATGGATCTGAAAACCGCTGATCATATCATTTCCTATGCTGAAAAATGCGGGTTTAACACCATCGATATTACCGGCGGCGCTCCAGAACTGAACCCGAACCTTGAATATCTTGTTAAAGCCCTTTCAAAAACCGCGCCAAAAATAATGGTTCGCTCAAACCTCTCTGTTCTCAACAAAAATAAACGAGAGCGTCTGATTGAGTTAATGACAAAAAATCGCGTGGCCATTGTCGCCTCATTCCCCTCCCTGGACGAATCTCAGACCAATGCCCAGCGTGGGGAAGGGATTTTCCAGGCAAGTCTGGATGCGCTGCATAAATTAAATGATATGGGGTATGGACAGCCGGATTCGGGCCTGGAACTTAATCTGGTGTCCAACCCTACCGGCGCTTTTCTGCCGCCTTCTCAGGAGCAATCGGAAAAGCGATTCCGGGATGTGCTTCAGAGAAAATCGGGAATTGTTTTTAATCATTTATATAGTTTTGCCAATGTACCGCTCGGAAGATTCAGAGAATGGCTGGTTGCTTCAGGAAATTTTGACGCATATATGGAAAAACTGGCAAAGGCTTTTAATCCCTGTGCGATTGATGGTGTCATGTGCAGAACCCTTGTATCTGTTTCATGGGACGGATATCTCTATGCTTGTGATTTCAATCTGGCCGCAGGAATTCCACTTGGCGGAAAGAAAAAAGTTCATGTGTCCGATATGCAGGGGATGCCGGGGAAACTTGAGCCAGGCTTACCTATTGCCACAGCAGATCATTGCTATACGTGCACGGCCGGGTCGGGTTTTACATGAGGGGGGGCCATAGCAACCTGAGTTCAGGTTTATTTGAGGGCTACGCAAAAAGTCCGTCTGCGGCGTTGCGCTTCACCGAGAAAGGACTCAACGTACGAAAAGTACGCCTCGCCCTTTCCCGGATCGCGCGCCTTGCATACGAAGCTTTTTTCGAAGCCCTCACACGGATTAGGCCTGAGTCCAGGACATCTCGAAAAGACTGGATTGCGGCCGACGCCACAATGACGACTATGGTGGTTTTTCTCGTTCTCACGCTCCAGCTTGGGAAAGCATAGTCTACATAGAAGGAGTTGACGGTATGAAGAAAAAAACAGCGTTTGTATTTGCCGGCGGAGGAAGCCTGGGAGCGGTTCAGGTCGGCATGCTAAAAGCCGTGACATCTGCCGGCATCGTACCTGATTTTTTGGTCGGCGCGTCGGTCGGCGCAATCAATATGGCTTTTTTTGCATCAGACCCTTCAATGCAAGGGGCTCTTCGGCTTGAAAAAATATGGAAGGGGATTAAACGGCAGGATGTATTCCAGGTATCTCCCCTGGCAGGTGCGCTCAGCTTTTTATCCTGGCGTAATCATATTTGCAGTGAAAAGCCGCTTAAGCATCTCATTAAAAATAATATTACTTTTGACAGGCTGGAGGAAACGAAAATTCCCTGTCATATCGTGACCACTGATCTGTTCAACGGGATTGAAGTTTCGTTTTCAAAAGGACCGGCTGTTGATGCGCTTCTCGCCAGTTCGGCGATACCCGGTGTATTCGCACCGGTGAAGATCGGAGATCACTATTTAATCGATGGCGGCGTGACCAACAATACCCCGATTTCAGTGGCCATTGCCAAAGATGCGGATCGGGTGATTGTTTTTCCAACAGGATTGAGTTGCGGTTTGAAAAGTCCGCCAAAAGGTGTTGTGGAGATGGCGTTGCAGACGCTGAATCTGGCAGTGTCACACCGATTAAAGTCTGATATGGAGAAATACGGCGATTCAACTGAGATTATTGTGCTCCCGTGTCTGTGCCCGCTGGATGTATCGATATTTAATTTTTCGCGAACAGAAGAATTAATTCAGCGTTCAGAGAAGAATGTTACCCAGTGGATTCAAAACGACGGCATGAATAAAAAAGGCAATCCGGAAATATTGCGACCGCATTATCACTGATGTATAAAATGAATCGGAGAAAAAAATGAAATCAAAATTTTCTAAAATAATGATTGTGCTGACGATTGCCGCACTGGTGATCCTTTTTTTCGCGTTTGATCTGGGGCAGTATCTGACCTTTGACTACCTCAAATCCCGGCAACTGGCGCTGGAATCATACCATGCCGACCATCAATTCATGACCATGGTGATTTACACTGCCACATACATTATGGTGGCTGCGCTGTCGCTACCGGGCGCGGCCGTCATGACGCTGGCAGGCGGTGCAATTTTCGGCCTCTGGCTCGGCCTGCTGTTGGTCTCTTTTGCCAGCACCATAGGTGCCACGCTTGCGTTTCTGGTGGCCCGATTTTTATTAAAGGATTATGTTCAAAACAAATTTGGAGACAGATTAAAAGCCATTAATGAAGGGATTGAAAAAGACGGTGCTTTTTATTTATTTACCTTGCGGCTGGTA
>JAJRPH010000082.1 GCA_024280875.1 Deltaproteobacteria bacterium
AACAACTATCTTTTGTTAAAAACCATATCACTCGTATGTTATTCGTTTTCAGCCAATCGAATAAACATATAAATATCTATTTATATGTTTATTCTTAAAAGATCAGCACATTTCATGAAAAAATATTCTGCCGCCAACGTCATTCAGGGTACCCGTTCACGGGGGTAAAACTGCTGATGCGCTCTCAACCAATGAACTCTAGGCGTTCACAGGGTGCTGCTTCTGTGATATCTCCATGTGCGAACCGACTCTCTAAAATCATTGTTGACAATACATAACGCAACCCCTGTGCCAAAAGACTGCATGATGTATAACTATCTATATTTATAATAAGTTTATGACAACAGGATGTTTTCTGCGATTCGGGAAATCATTGTTCCGGATAAGACTGTATAGCTTTTATACAGAACTTGTGAAAAAGATATACAGTATGGTCTGAATTCTATTATGAATCAGAAACCTGTTGAGATTTTAAGATCAATAAAGTATTTTGATATGGAAAAGAGATTCTGACAACAGGCATCAGGCTGATTTAAGATGCGGGCAGGTTTTATACTTTAATGAGTCCGGGTTTCGGTATGTTTTGAGAAACAATATTGATGGCAAAGAAAAAAGTCCAAATTCTTTGTTGCGCTACATCCTTCGTTTCTTCATGGTACGCTAAGTACAAATCATCACTCAGGATTTGCGCGCCTCGAATTTGGATCTTTTTTCTTTGCCATCAGAATCTGACTTTTTACGAGTTTGTTAATATTAGACCTGTAAACCGGATTAATATCCAATAAAATTATTGCCGCATATCAAAATCACAACCGTGACATTGTCTTTCCCACCTGCCTCAAGAGCCAGACTGACAAGCTGTTCTGATACTGTGCGGGCATTATGCATATCAAGTACAGGTCCGATTTTGTCAACAGGCACCTGGCGGGTTAAACCATCCGAGCATAATAATATCCTGTCTCCAGGCAAAACAGGGAAAGAACTGCTGTCCGGCCTTATGGTCGGGCATCCAACGCATTGATCAAGCATGTTTCTTAAAGGATGATGATCAGCCTGATACTGACTCAGGGTGCCGTCATCAATTAAGTCCTGCACAAAGGTATGATCAGTAGTGATTTGTTCAACTATAATAATTTTGATGGCTTCGTAAAAAGTCCAAATTTTTTGTTGCGCTTCATCCTTCGTTTCTTCATGGTACGATAAGTACAAATCATCACTCAGGATTTGCGCGCCTCAAATTTGGAGCTTTTTTCTTTGCCATCGGAACCTGACTTTTTACGAGTGTATCAATTTTGGGTTAATAAAAAACGAAGCGGAATATATAACCATCAGGGGGGTAATGTGAAGATTGGAATAATAGGTACCGGCGCTGTGGGGGGATATTATGGAGCGCTGCTCGTTCAAAATGGATTTGATGTACATTTTCTGCTTAGAAGTGATTTTGAGTATGTGCGGGACAACGGTCTGCTGGTTGAATCAAAAAATGGTGATTTCGCATTAGACACTGTTAACGCATATTCCTGTTCCGAAGATATGCCGGAATGTGACATCCTGATTGTCGCATTAAAAACAACCCATAACGATCTGCTGAAATCCATATTGCCGGGAATTATCAAAAAGAACGGCATTGTCGTGGCACTTCAGAATGGCCTTAATATTGAAAAAGATATTTCTGAAATCTTGCCAGGCGCGACAATTATAGGTGGACTATGTTTTTTATGCAGCAACAAGGTGGGACCCGGTCATATTCGTCACATGGATTATGGCAGTATCCGTTTGGGACAATACCTGAAAGATGATTCGGTCGCAGGCGTAACCAATGAGCTTAAAATAATATCAGATATTTTTACCAAAGCGACAATCCCCATTCATCTGGCGGAAAATCTTGGAAAGGCACGATGGGAAAAACTGGTTTGGAATATGGGGTTTAACGGGACAACGGTAATTTTAAATGCAACCACGGATCAAATCATGAAAAACAAATTCGCCCGGGAAATGGTCAACGAAATAATGATTGAAGTGATCCAGGGCGCCAGGATATGCGGTTTTGAAATTGAAGATAGTTTTGCTGAAATCATGTTGAATGCCACGCAACAGATGATTGATTACAGTCCGAGTATGAAACTGGACTATGACGACGGCAGACCCATGGAAATTGACAGTATTTACTGGCGTCCTATTCAGGAATCCGCAAAGCACGATTTTGATATGCAGAAGTCCAGAGTTCTGGCATATCAACTAGAATTTTTTAATCGAGTGAATAGAAAAAATATTTAGATTTTTCTACTTTATCCTTGACTAATGCATAAAATCATATAGATAAAGCACAACTTATTATCATTTTTTTTACTTATTGTCTGCAATCAATTTCTGCAGAAAACCAACCACAAAACAAAAAAAGGAGACAACATGTTAAAATTCAAACGATTAATTGTTCTGCTAACTGTTATTGGATTTGTTTTGGGATTTTCTGGTAGTGTTTTAGCCGCAGATGGCAATGGAAAAATCAATATTAATACTGCTACCGCCGATGAGTTGACACAGTTAAAAGGCGTTGGTGAAAAGATTGCGAAAAGTATCGTTCAATATCGTGAAGAACACGGGTTGTTTAAAAATGTGGCAGACCTTGAGCAGATAAAAGGGATCGGACCTAAAATTCTGGCAAACAATGCGGATAGGTTGACCATTTAATATTTCGATTTTATAATTTTAAAAAAATAAAGACCCGTGCCGATTGACACGGGTCTTTGTTTTTTTAAAACCGTGTTAAAAAAATAAAAGAAAAAAATCAAAAGCTGAATTTCAGCCCTATATATCCGGTACTGTCTGATTTCCTCCATTTTCTACTGTTTGTAAAATCGATTCCAATATATCGGTAATTTAAAACCAGGGAAGCCTGATCTAAAATCTTCCAACTGCACTCGGCTAAAATTTCAATAAATTCTTTCGTGTCAACAAATGAGAGTGGCTCCGGGGAAAAACAAAGACTTGACGACAGGATTACCGGATAATGATTTAAATCGGTTTTTGACAGATCATAACTGGCATAACACATAAATCCCAAATTGAGCACATCCCCATTGATATCGCTTTTCTCCGCTCTCCCCCATGCGCCCTTAAATCCTAATCCACCGGTAAGTCCGTCGATAAAAACTTCATTTGTGATTAAAGCCTTCAAAAACAGAATTTTGTAATCATCATTATCATACACAACGCTGATTCCCGGCATTACCACAGTATTTGAAATATTGAATAAACCGTTCATTTCGGAATCCAGTGCATTTTTGTTGGTGGATAGCCTAAAATCGAATTCATCAGCAATGGAGTTGCTGATAAAAAAAAATGAAATGAAACTGAACATCATTAGCAAAATTGTAATTTTTTTCATTGTAAAATTTTCTCCTAAAATGAGTTTAATGAATGGGATTTGGAGCCTGGAATACAGGAGTATAAACAAAATTAAAATGCATTTTTTTTGAATTTTTAAATAAAACTGGATTTTTCAGATATTTCGGGAGTGATATTTTCCGGTGCAGGAAATGCCCCTGGACAAAATCATCTGGATTCTATCGAGTAAACCGCACTCATCCGCGCATTCAGGCAGATTAGTACGGTAAAGGCATTCTTTACAAGGGCTTTTCACTAAATAACCGATTTCAAAATCAAATATTTTTTTTGTAACTTTCATGAACAGGCACCTTTTCAAATATTAATAATCATAGCATAATATTTTTTTTGTTATCAAGTATAATCGATCAGTAATTGTTTAATCGCGTAAAGCGGAATATGCTGTTTTTTAAATCTTGTCTGATGCTAACGGTGTATCATTATAAGATTTGGAAAAACCGTAAATACTTTTAAGATATGAAACATGGAGCTTTTATTTTGTAATCATATGATCTTAGCGTATTCCTGAATCAAAAGATTCTTGACACGGATGGTGATTGTATTTAACAAATGCCGTTTATTTGCACTTTTAATCATAACACATAAGATCTTGTGTTTGATTCATCAGGGCAAAATATTTTAATTGAAAATCAGGATAAACGACTTATCTTCTT
>JAJRPH010000083.1 GCA_024280875.1 Deltaproteobacteria bacterium
AATACGACAAATTCTACCCGGCTGAGGAATATCACCAGAACTATTACAAAAAAAACCCCATACGTTATAAATACTACCGGCACGGGTCCGGTCGGGACCAGTACCTGAAAAAAATCTGGGACAAAGAAGTGAAAAACACAGGTACTGAAAAAGCAGCAGCCTATTTAAAGCCCGAAGATGCGGAACTTAAAGAACGATTGACCCCGCTTCAATATGCGGTGACACAAAAAGACAAAACAGAACCCCCGTTTAACAACAAATATTGGGACAACAAAAAAGAGGGTATCTATGTGGATGTTGTGTCTGGAGAACCTCTTTTTTCATCCACTGACAAATTTCGTTCCGGTACCGGCTGGCCAAGCTTTACCCGGCCGATTGAAGAGCAGGCCTTGACCGAAAAAGCAGATAATTCTCTATTTACGAAACGGATTGAAGTCAGGAGCAAAAATGCCGAGTCTCATCTCGGTCATGTATTTGATGACGGGCCTGCTCCAACGGGGTTAAGATATTGCATTAATTCGGCCTCCTTACGGTTCATTCCCAAAGAAAGCTTGAAAAAAGAAGGACTTGAAGCGTATATCGTGTTGTTTGAATAGGTAACAGGTTGATGTATCAAGTATGGTTTGATTTTTAGTAGCCAAAAAAAATGTGCAATTCCAGCTTTTTTTCAAAATTCAATAGCGATTCGAAGATTTTTTTAAAATTTGACAGCCACAATATATCTCCAAATCAAAAAAACCGCCCACTTTATCGACATGCTTCACTGCGGAAAAATTTTGCAATACTGCAGGTAGGCAAGAATTCCTCACAGGAAATAATTCAATAGCTATAATCGATATAATGCAATGCGCAAATTCCGGAATATTTTGCCCAATAATAAATGATTGAAAAATATATCACTGAGTGCTATATTAAATTTAATGAAAAAGCTGCCCTGGATATCTGCATCCGGGTTTCTTCGCGCCAGTCTGATGCTCGGGCTCGGGCACTTATGATCACAAATCCCCGAAAATCTTGTTTTTTATCCATTTCATCCTCCTGTTTTAGTCTCATGATGACAAAAGGAATGCATACAATTTAAATGTATACAAAACATTTAAATAAAACAAACCGAACCGTCAATCCTGCCGGTTTTTATTTGCATAAAAAATTTTCTTTTTTTAAGTTGTACTCTTAACGGTCCGGATAATTATACTATGATTTGTCCATCATATTGAATCGTTTTTCAGTTGACAAACGGCTGATGAATACGCATCTTGTCAGGCAATCAAATTTCATAATGGAAAGACATATTTATTCATGGAAAGATCCAAATCAAATACCCGCTCACACAGCGAAGTAATCCAACGCTACTCCTTGGGAGAAGAGATCGCCAACAGCATCACCCACGGAATAGGCGCAGCCCTCAGCATTGCCGCGCTGGTTCTTCTAGTCGTATTCGCCAGCCAACATAAGGATGTCTGGCGAATTGTCAGTTTCAGCATCTACGGTACCAGCCTTTTTGTCCTGTATCTGGCATCCACTCTTTACCATGCGTTTACCAATGAAAAGGTCAAGCATTTTTTCAGGCTCATGGATCATTCATGCATTTTCATTTTAATTGCAGGCACCTATACCCCACCCACGCTGATTGCCATGCGCGGTTCATGGGGATGGACTCTTTTCACGCTCATATGGGCCATGGCGGTCGGTGGCCTGATTTTTGAAACCATGAATCTCGGAAAATATAAAATTATTTCCGTTATTATATATATGGTTATGGGATGGCTGGCCATTGTTGCCATCAAACCCATGCTTGAAACACTTCCGCCGGGGATGTTCAAATGGTTTTTAATCGGCGGTCTTTTTTACACCTCCGGCATTATCTTCTATGCCTGGAAAAAAATACCCTATAACCACGCCATCTGGCATTTATTTGTTCTGGGCGGCAGTATCACGCACTTTTTCGGAATCCTGTTTTATCTTGCCCTGCATCCGGTTTAATGCAAACGAATCCTGATTGCGCATTTAAATCTACTGCTGCTAAAGACTTTGTCTAATTTTGCCACCGTCTTTCCCTGTCACTAACTCATCATATCATGGTGTAGCCATATCGACTCTAAACCGACGCATCCTGTTTTCCATTTTCCGCGCCTGCATCATTCACGGCTTTATTCACGTTGCACACTAAGAGTCTCAAATCGTGCCCCGCAGACACAAAAAATAAATGTACAAGCTTACTACATTTCGCCCTTAACAAGACACTATGAGATTAGCGAATCCTCCGGAACAATCATTTTGTTTAATATCATCTTTTCTAAATTCAAAAGTACATGTCGATTGCAGCTGTTTGAAACAATCCCCCGTTTTAACAGTAAATAAAAAATTCCTTGACAATAAGTGAATCCAATTTTAAAATTGAACCGAATTTTATTTATGAATTTTATTAAAAATGTCATCCGGATTTTGCATTTACCAAAGAACAACTGTTGTTCAAAAAAAATTATCCGGTTTGCCGGAAAAGAAATCATCCCCAGGGTTCAAGAGCATGATTTAAAAAAACAGTTTGATTTTAAGTCATTTAAAAACCTGGAGACTTCGGTATTCCGGGACTCCACTTACCGGTAGAATATGACGGCAGCGACGCGCATATCATCACTACAATGCCGGTCGGCAAAGCATTGGGCACAATTAAATAGAAAGGGAAACCATGCCTGCTAAAAAATCTAAGGATGAAAATTTATCACCATCAGCGCTTCGGCGCAAACGTGAGCGCGAACACCGCTATCAAACCATATTAAAAGCTGCGGAAAAACTATTTGCGAATGAGGGGTATCACAAAACAAGCATGGAGCAGATAGCCAACGATTCAGAGGTATCTGTGGGTGCGGTTTATTTTTACTTTAAAAACAAAGAAGACCTGATCATCCGGCTGATGAATGAAATCAGCTACCTGCTTCGCAAAACCCTCGGCGATGTTTTTAAAAAACACGGCGCCACCATGGATGGCTTCAAACAGGCCGGGCATGCATTTTTTGAAGATTTCTGCGTGAATTATCCTGAAAAATGCGCCATTGTTTTTCGTGAATCCGCAGGCCAAAGCCCTTTGGTGGAAAAACACAGAAAAAAACTATTCGATAAATGTACGGGCGATGTACTGGACGCATTACTGGCGGTCAGTAAAAACCAAGGCGTTACATTCAAAGATGATATCTCAGCAGAGATTATATCCGTCAGCATCATGGGAATATACGAACGGGTTGCATACCAATACCTGTTCTGGCAGGACCAGTCAGGGGATTTAAAAACCATCGGCCAAAATGCGGTGGATTTTATTCTCGGAGGGGTCAATAACCTGATCTGCAAAACATAATGGACCTGAAAACCGCTAAATGAAAAATCTGTAATATATCATTTGATTTCTTAACATAAACGAAAGGACAAACAAAATGGCCTATGAATTTAAAACCGAATCCACCTTTCAGGAATATTTCACAAAAGCCCATGATATGGTCCGAAAGTCTATTCGGGAATTTATCAAAAAAGAAGTACTGCCCTTTATCGACGAGTGGGAAGAAGCCGGTGAATTTCCAATTGAGATATACAAAAAGGCCGGAGATATCGGCATCCTCGGCATTGGATTCCCTGAAGAATACGGCGGGACGCCGGGAGATATCTTTTTCGGGGTTGCGGCCAATGAAGAACTGACGCGCTCTACGTCCGGCGGCTTCTGGGCCGGTATTGGTTCATTAAACATCGCCCTGCCCCCCATATTAAACCTGGGAACCGAAGAACAAAAGAAAAAATTCATCTCGCCTGTTCTGGCCGGTGACAAAATTGCGGCCCTGGCCATTACTGAACCGGGCGGCGGTTCGGATGTGGCAAACCTCAAAACAACGGCTGTCCGGGCTGGAGACCATTATATTGTCAATGGCAGTAAAACATTTATCACCAGCGGATGCCGTGCCGACCAGGTCACCTGCGCGGTCCGTACCGGTGGTGAAGGCGCTCACGGCATCAGCATACTTGTGATTGAAAAAGGCACTCCGGGTTTTTCCGTTTCCAAAAAACTGAAAAAAACCGGCTGGTGGGCATCGGACACCGCAGAACTCTTTTTCGATAATTGCCGTGTGCCCGTTGAGAACCTCATCGGCCAGGAGAATCAGGGATTCTACGGTATTATGATCAATTTTCAGCAGGAGCGCCTAGCACTGGCAGTGCTGGCAAACATGACCGCCCGCATAGCCATTGAAGAATCCATCAGGTATGCCAAACAAAGAGAAGCCTTCGGCAAACCCCTGACCGGTTTTCAGGTAACCCGTCACAAGTTGGCGAATATGGCAACTCTCGTGGAAGCCAGTACGGAATTCACTTACCGGGTGGCGGCAAAAATCGGAGCGGGTGTCGACCAGATCAAAGAAGTCTCCATGGCTAAAAATTTTGCCTGCAGTGTCGGCGATAAAGTTACTTACGATGCGGTCCAGATATTCGGCGGGTATGGATATATGCGGGAATACGTCGTGGAAAGGCTGGCCCGTGACAACCGCATCCTGTCCATCGGCGGCGGCACCACTGAAATCATGAATGAAATTATTTCCAAAATGATATTGTAAGGGGTTAGAAGAATATACACCTTTAAGTTTGCTGCCGTTGCAACATAATAATATATTCATTTCTCATTATGCTTCTTAATAATTCTCAGCCAGTAATCGGGGCATGAGAAACGCTGGCGTTTAGCAATCTAAACGGAAGTTCAAACTCCCAGTATCTACGATTGAAACGATAACAAAATTCATCCAAATACTCCTGAAGG
>JAJRPH010000084.1 GCA_024280875.1 Deltaproteobacteria bacterium
AAGCTCTGTTCGTCGCTACGCACAACTAACTTTTTTATTTCAGCAATCAGTTCATCATCTAACCGTGCTATCAAAGATTCTATAGAAATATCACCATCGACTTCATCCGGGAAGTCGATGGCCGCTTCAATATAAGATAATATATCCAGCAATGCAGAACGAAGAGATTGTATGACACGGTTTAACTCACCGGAAATCTGAGCCATGGCCATATCAATGGCTTTTTCGGAGCGGGCATTAATTATATCGGCAACTGCCTCAGCCTGCGTCAGATCAATTCGGCCATTTAAAAACGCGCGGCGAGTAAATTCTCCGGGGTCTGCAAGCCGGACCCCCTTTTTGATCAAAGACCTTAGAATTGCTTTCAGAACAACAGGGCCAGCATGGGATTGTATTTCAACGACATCCTCGGCAGTGTAGGAGCAGGGGGCTCGCATAACGACAAACAGGGCCTCGTCGATGATGCGATCCGAGACACTATCGACAACGTTGCCGTAATATAAATAACGGGATTGAGGGGAAAAAGAACCAGGCCGGTACTCTGATTGGTGGCATGGATTCTTCAAGGAGGCTATGGGTCTGAATACAGAAAGGGCCATCGGAATTGATTCCGGTCCTGATATTTTAATAATACCAATTCCGCCGTGCCCGGGTGGCGTCGCAATTGCTGCAATTGTTGAAACTTCCATAACCTGTTAATCGCTGTTCTTGACACCACAAAGCGTAAAAAAAATGAATACAAAGTTCATTTCTTTGGTGCGGCTTTCTCTGCCTTTTTTTGTGATTTGTTTTTCGGAAAAATAATCAGTTTTCTGTAATAACCATCCCCCACACTCTGAGTCCGCACGGATCGATTTCTTTTTAACGCGACATGAACAATACGGCGATCATGCGCGTTCATCCGTGTCATGGTAGATGGTTTTCCGGTCTTTACCGCTTTGCCAGCCAGCCGGGAAGCAAGTTCTTTTAACTCCGTTTTACGTGATTCAACATACCCTTCAACATCGAAGATTACCCGAACGCCTTTACCACATTGTTTATTGACGACTTTGTCCACCAGATATTGAATGGCTTCTAACGTCTGACCCCTTTTTCCAATCAGTATACCAGGTTCTCCCACCTTGACATTGATCCAGGATTGATCCGAGTCTCTATTTACAGTCATCTGAGCATCAATGGACATGGTTTTAAAAATTTCCCGGGCCAGGTTCTGGGCAACGAGAACAGCTTCCTCATGATTTATCGTTTGAGGTGCGTCAGTTGCGGCTAAGGGCGGTTTGCTTATTTCGGCTTTATCCGTTATGTCGGCCTTATTATTTCTCTCTGGCTTAGTATTTCTCTCTGGCTTTTCTTTTTTTCTCGCTGATCTTCCAACTTTTCCAGCTTTTCTGGGCTTCTGGTTTTTCTTTGGCTTTTCCAGCGCAACAGCCGCTTCTTTTACCTCTCCAAAAGCTTCATCAACTAAGGCATTGACCGTATCCTTTTCAGCTTGGGAGATCCCGGAATTTAAAATTTTGTTCTCATGACCGGCAATGTTAGACGCATCTAAAACGAATTTACCATTTTTTGGTAAATCAGGAACGAATACGCGAATTAGCGCTTTTTTGGTTCCTACCAATCCGAAAATACCACTGGAACCATGAGAAATGATATCATACTTTAATTTATCTCGAGTGACATTGAGATCAGCGCATGCTTTTTGAACAGCTTTTTCAACATTTTTTTCCTCAAAGTCTAAAAAAGACTTCATGTAAAGCCTCCGTACTAAACAGTTTTCTGTGTAATATAATACTGTTGTGAAATTGACAGAACGTTATTTACAAGCCAGTAAAGAACAAGACCTGCCGGAAAATTAATAAAGATGAAAGTAAAAATCAGCGGCATCATCATCATAAACTTCGCCTGGGTGGGATCGCCCGGCGGCGGGGATAATTTTTGCTGCAAAAACATCGTCGCTCCCATGATAATCGTTAGAACCGGTATGCCGTAGGGTGGTGTCATCATAGGAATTGCAAAATTAAATGAAAAGAGGCGGTCCGGTGCTGCCAGATCATTAATCCACCACAAAAAAGGGGCATGGCGCAATTCAATGGACCCGTACAGCATACGGTAAAACGCAAAAAATACAGGTATTTGCACGACCATCGGGAGACACCCGCTCATGGGATTCACTTTGTATGTTTTGTACAGCCCCATGGTTTCTTCATTCATTTTCTTTTTATCGTCTTTATATTTCAGCCTTATTTCCGCCATCAAAGGCTGAAGCCGTTTCATTTCCGCCATGGATTTATAACTTTTACTTCCCAGCGGCCAGAAAATAATTTTAAACAGAATGGTCAACAAGATAATGGCAATACCGTAATTAGGTATCAGGTGATCATGGACAGTGTTCATCAGCCACAGGCAGGGCTTTGCAATGATATCAAAAAATCCGAAATTAATCGCTTTGTCCAGATTTGAACCAATGCCTTTTAAAACAGACATTCGCTTGGGCCCTAGATAAAGCCCGTATTCAAAAGGCTGCTGTGCACCCGGCAAAAGCGTTTTTCCCTGCTGAAAATATTTAATTTCGATAAGATTCTCATCCGGGTTGTAATCCATACGAACGGTGGATGCAGAAAAAGATATTTCCGGAATTATCGCGCTCATGAAATACTGATCACTCAGTCCTGCCCACTCTATATTACCCGAAATCGTATCTTTTTCATCCAGATCTTTGACTTTGATTTCGTTCAGTTTGTTGTCAACAAAGGCAAAAGGGCCTTCAAAGGCAAACCGTTGTTTGGTTTCCGGCTCAAAATTGACCAGCGAAACAGTCAAATCCTCTTCAAAAGGCCGGGAAGAGGTATTTGTCAAAAGGACATCCATTTTAATTTTGTAGGTATCCGGATAGAAAGAAAGACGTTTTTCAATCAGCAACCCCTCTGCCGACTGCCAGAAAAAAGAAATCGATTGAGAAGCGTCTCGCACCTCCAGAGTTTCCCCCGAAAAATCTGTTGTATAGACAGCTTCAGAAATTTTCGGCAAGGCCTTATTTGTAAAACCTAAAAGGGCGGTTCCCTCCTCGTTGCCAGCATATATCAGCTCTTTATTTGCAGAACTTTTGTCCACGGTTTCCCTGTAGTCTTTAAGCACAAAACTAACAATTGCCGCCCCTTTTTCTGAAATTTTTGCTGAATACAACGGAGTGTTAATAGTAAGTGATTTAAAAAAAATACCTGGCGTTGCAGCCCTTTCCTGGCTGTCTTCCGTCGACTTTTCAACCGGTACCGCTACAACCACATTTTTATTCATTTCTTCGGCGACTGTCGATTCAATAGTTTTTTCCGGGGGCACAGGCGATTTTACATCCTGTTTCCCTACAAAAAGAAATTCCCAGACAACAAACACAAGAAAAGAAAGCACTATTGCCAAAAACAAACGGCCTTGTTCCATATTCAACTCCAGAATATTATTTAATTAATTGAATTAAATTCAATTAGGCCAAGCCTATCAATCACGGTTAACTTAAAACATTTCATAATCAAAAAAAAAGCACATTGCGTTTAATGAATATTTCAGCAGGACTGGCATATGGAAGGTGTATGATGTTACGTTGAAAAACCATCAGGGACAGATTCTTATATCAAACATATCAAGGGCTTATATGCTATGGGACCGGATCGATACCGCCTGGATTAAAGGGGTGGCATCTTAATATTCGCCTTGTTGCCAGATATCCACCTTTTAATGTGCCATACCGAAAAACAGCTTCAATAGCGTACTCAGAGCATGACGGATAAAAGCGACAGGCCGGCCCTATAACAGGAGACACAACAAGCTGATAAACCTTTATTGTCAATATCAACAAATATTTAATCCTGTAATCCCCCCAGTTTTTCGAATATTTTCTCCAGGGACATAAATACCTGATGAGAAGTCAATCCAGCGGCAGTTTTTTTGGCGATAACGTTAACATCCCAACATCCTTGAAGGATAGACTTGTTCACACGAAACCACTCGCGAATCAATCGCTTCATCCGATTCCGTACAACTGCGTTCCCGACCCGTTTAGATACGGTTATACCCAAACGAAAATATTCAGTCTCGCCCGGCATAAAAACAACAATAAAAAAATGATCCTGAAATTTTTTACCGTATTTAGACAGTTTAACAAACTCTGACCGGTCCAGAATCTTATTCGTTTTTTTTAAACCAAATGAATTCAACACCTATCCATTTATTATGGATCGAAATAATGATAATGATGGATCAAAAATTTTCTCATTCAGGGAGTTGTCATTTAAAAAATATGACTTGATCCGGAAAGCCAAATGGCAGTGCTTAGCTGTCTTCGCTGTGATTGAAATTTTGCTGGAGAAATATCGATCAGATCTGCTTATTTTTACCAATTACACACAATTTATCTTAATCTCATTAAAAACGACGCACATTAACCACTAACTGTTTTCTTCCTTTGGCTCTGCGTCTGTTCACAACTCGACGACCCTGCTTGGTAGACATTCTTTTTAAAAAACCATGTGTTCTTGCCCGTTTAACTCTGCTTGGCTGATATGTTCGTTTCATACCCTTCCGTCCTTATTTTCTTTATTGTTGATCTTTATTCATTGATGGCTTCATCAAATCAAAAAATTAATTATAAACCAATCGGAAAATATAATCATACCATATATAACTTTGTCAACCTCAAAAATTTTATCCGGGATGTTTACTTTATTCCAGATAGACTTCGATAATATTAAACTCCTCAATATGAAACTCGGCAACGGGGTAAATGACAACTTGCCGCTGAAGATGTTTTTCCAAGGCTATAATAATATCATTGGCTTCACCCAGCAAAAGATCGGCGATTTCCGGATGCACCCGAAGACTGATTCTTTCGCCCTGTACATCCTG
>JAJRPH010000085.1 GCA_024280875.1 Deltaproteobacteria bacterium
TCTCTCTTGCTTCCGGGAAGAGGCTGTCTTTTTATTCCCCTCTCCCACGAAAAGATCGTCTACTTTGTGCCCCCCGCTTAACCCGGGGCAAGAGAGTTTTTTCCCTTTGTGATTGTAATCATCATTTGTTTCATATTCCCCAATCCCCAATCCCCAATCCCCAATTCTTAATTCCTAATTTACCCGGTTGAGTCAAAAAAACGAAAAAAAACTTTCAAATAAACAAAACATGCGTATACTTATATATAACTTAGCGGTCCTGATATCCATTTGACAGGTGTTGTTTTCCGTTTTGTCATGTGCCTTGCCGTCAAAATTAAATAATAATTGTTTTTGCTTTATCCCGGTTGGTTGTTTCAACTCCTGACCGTCATTAATCATATAAAAAGGGAACAGTATGTCTATTATCACTATCTCCAGAGGCTCCTACAGCAGGGGAAAAGAAGTTGCTGAAAAACTGGCGCAGAAGCTGGGGTATGAATGTTTTTCCCGGGACATTCTCCTGGGAGCATCCGCGGAATTTAATATCCCGGAAATCAAATTGGTCCGGGCGATTCATGATGCCCCGTCAGTGCTTGAACGCTTTACTCATGGCAAAGAACGATATATCAGCTATATCCGCAAAGCGCTTTTAAAGCGTGTTCAACAGGATAATGTTGTATATCACGGTCTGGCCGGGCACTTTTTTTTACAGAATATCCCCCATGTCTTTAAAATCAGAATCATTGCCGATATGGAAGAACGGGTGAAGGAAGAGGTAAAACGGGAAAATATTTCAGCGGAAAAAGCGCGGTATATCCTGAAAAAGGATGATGACGAGCGCCGCAAATGGGGCCTTCAACTATACGGCATCGACACAGGGGACTGCCAGCTGTATGATATGGTTCTGCACATTAAAACCATAACAGTCGAAGATGCCACGGAAATGATTTACCGGACGATTCAATCACCGGTTTTTCAGACAACCCCTGAATCCCGGAAAATTCTCAATAATCTGTTGCTTGCCGCAGAAGTAAAAGCAGCTGTGGGGAAAATTGAACCCATGTTGAACGTGACGGCCGATAACGGTCATGTCAATATCAGTAATATTGGAGCATCGAAAAAAATGAATCCCCATGTGCTGGCTGAAATTAAATCCATTGCAGAAAAGATACAAGGCGTCAAAATAGTGATTTTCAGCGGGCAGTTAAGAGAAGATGATCACCGTACCGTCAACCCCTTTCACAACATTTAACAACTTTGTAAAAGAGTACATCATGTCAATCGTGACAATCTCCAGAGGATCATACAGCCGGGGAAAGGAAATCACTGAAAAGCTGGCCGGGATATTAGGCTATGAATATGCTTCCCGTGAAGTCATTCTTGAAGCGTCCGAACAGTTCAATATTCCTGAAATCAAGCTGGTCCGTGCCATCCATGATGCGCCGTCAATACTGGATCGGTTCACCTATGGCAAGGAAAAGTATATCGCATTCTTTCGGGCGGCTTTTCTCAAACGCCTTCAAAAGGACAATCTGATTTATCACGGCCTGGCCGGCCACGTCTTTGTGCAGAATATTCCGCATATATTGAAAGTGCGGATCATCGCCAACCTGGACGATCGGGTCAAGGAAGAAATGAAACGCGAAAAGATTTCGGCTGATCAGGCCCGCCATCTGCTGGTCAAGGATGATGCCGAACGCCGGAAATGGAGCATGGCGCTTTACGGTTTAGATACATGGGATCAGCGGTTCTATGACATGACACTCCATTTGGACACCATGGGAGTTGAAGACGCGGTTTCCACCATCCTTAACACGCTTGGCCTCCCGTGCTTTCAGACGACATCCAATAGCCTCGAATTGCTTGATAATCTGTCATTAAGTGCTCAGGTTGAGGCTGCCCTGGCGAGTGAATTCCCGAAAGCAACGGCGGATGTCGTAAAAGGGAATGCTTACGTCAGTATCCGGGGATCTCTGGTTGATGAAAAAAGAATCACTGCCAAAGTGAACCGCCTGGTTGAGAAAGTGGAGGGCATCAAAAAAGTGAACGTTAATGTTGTCCCGCATTTGATCGAAGACTGATGGCGTCGTAGAAAGTCCCATCTACTGTGTTGTAGCGGTTTTTCAGACTTTCAAGATACGACTTGTATTATTTCAATTCTGAAAAACCACTACGCCTTGCCATATTTTATGGGATTGGTGGAACTTTTAACTTAGCTATCCAGCTACTTTTTACGGAATCATCGAGACTGACTTTTGACTGGTCCATCAGGATGAATCGCATATGAAATTGGGAAAAGAAACAAATACGCCGAATCCGACAATGATTTTCCTGCGGAGGATTTTTCCGTTCCTGCGCTGGTGGAATTTTGTGGGCGGAGATACTGTACGGGCAGACCTTATGGCGGGATTGACCGGGGCGATTATCGTTTTGCCCCAGGGGGTTGCGTTTGCAATGATAGCCGGCCTGCCGCCGGAATACGGCTTATACACCGCCATCGTGGTCCCGCTGGTTGCCGCATTGTTCGGGTCTTCCCTGCACCTGATATCCGGGCCCACAACCGCTATTTCCATTGTGATTTTTTCATCCCTCAGCCCCATTGCCGCCCCCGGATCTGCGGAATTTATCCGTCTGGCCATTACGCTTACTTTGCTGGCCGGTGTTTTTCAATTCGTATTCGGCCTGGCCCGTATGGGAATTCTGGTGAATTTTGTTTCCCATTCCGTGATTGTCGGATTTACTTCCGGCGCCGCCATTCTGATTGCCACCAGCCAGTTAAAGCATGTGTTGGGCATCCGGGTGCCGGGATCGGATTCTTTTTTTACCGCCTGGGTGAATATCCTTAGGGAAATCAGCGGCATAAATCCCTATGCCCTGCTGATTGCCGTCGGAACTCTGGTGTGTGCCGTGGTGTTTAAGATTTATCGGCCCCGCTGGCCTGGTCTGCTGTTTGCCATGATTGTCGGCAGTTTGATCGGTGTGTTTATAGGCACTGAATCTCACGGCATCCGATTGATGGAGAGTCTGCCCGATAGCCTGCCGCCGTTTTTAATTCCGGATATTTCTTTTGATACCATTCGGGAACTGGCGCCCAAGGCCTTTCCGGTCGCGTTGATCGGGCTGATTGAAGCCCTGTCAATCGCACGTTCAATTGCGGCAAACTCCCGTCAGATGATCGACGGCAACCAGGAGTTTATCGGGCAGGGGCTGTCCAATATTGTCGGCAGTTTTTTTTCATGTTATGCGGGCTCCGGGTCATTCACCCGATCCGGCATCAATTATCATTCCGGTGCCATGACACCATTGTCTGCTGTCTTTTCCGCTTTATTTTTGGCGCTGATTCTGCTGCTGGTCGCGCCGTTAACCGAATATCTGCCGATTCCGGCAATGGGCGGAGTGATTCTGCTGGTGGCATATAACCTGATTGATTTTCATCATATCCGGGGCATTGTCAAAACCAGCAAGCAGGAAGCCGCTATCCTGCTGACCACGTTTGCCTCCACCCTGATTTTCGATCTGGAGTTTGCCATATATGCGGGCGTGCTGCTGTCCCTTTTTCTGTATCTCAGCAAAACTGCCCATCCCGAGGTCGTAAACCTCATCCCGAACCCGAATGTCCCCGGGCAGTATATCGCCCAGGCCGACTCCCGGTGTTCGGCGTTTAAACTCATCCGCATTGATGGTTCTTTGTTTTTCGGCGCGGTGAGTCATGTTGAGGAGTTCCTCCAGGCCGTTGACAAGCCGCTCCCCTGTAAATGTCATCTGCTGATTGTGGCCTGCGGCATTAATTTTATAGATATCACCGGCGCGGAAATGCTGGTCAACGAAGCCAGACGCAGGCGGGGTCTCCGCGGTGATTTATATCTTTGCGGCCTCAAACAAAATGCCAGGGATTTTCTCGAGCGAGGAGGATACCTCGACAGCATCGGGGCCGATCATATTTTCTCATCGGAAACAGAAGCAATCGCAAAAATTCTGTCAACCATCGACAATCCCGAATGTAGAAATTGCCAATCCCACCTTTTTAAAGAATGCAAAAATAGAGAGTAGGGAACCTTAAGATTTGCCCCCCATTGATTCGGATTCAGTTTGAATTTTATCTTGATTTCCTTGTCTTCTCTCCTAATTAAGAGTTTTAACCGGCAGGGATTGATGAAACACAAATTAAAGGTGCAAAATTGGTTAATTTAAATGTTTTGGGAATTGATATTGGTTCTGTGGCTGTTTGCCTGGCAGAAGCTGATCAGGGAAAAAATGTCGTCAACAGTACCTATGTTTTTCATAAAGGCGATGTTGCTGCGGTTTTGAAAGAACAGCTCAATAATTATGACTTCAGTCGAATTTCTCATATTGCCGTAACCTCATCAACGCCGGATATTATTAAATATGATGGCAGGTATAATAATCAGGTGGCCATTATTTGTGCTGCAAAAAAAATCCATGGGGATTTTAAAGCGATACTGTCTGTGGGGGGAGAAAAATTCGGACTCCTTGCCTTTGACGAAAAAGGCAGTTATCAAAGTTTTAAATCAAATACCTCGTGTGCTGCCGGCA
>JAJRPH010000086.1 GCA_024280875.1 Deltaproteobacteria bacterium
GACCATTGCTATGTAGGGGAACCGGTTGTTTTAACTGTGACATGGTATCTTCGAAAGGATGTCCGTTCCTTTAATTTTATGATTCCGCTTTTGGAAAAAACAGACTTGTTTTATTTTATCGATCCTGAAATCGATCAAAAATCGTCAAAAAAATATTATCGTATTCCGCTGGCAGACGGTAATGTCATTGCAGAACAGGGAAAAGAATCTCTTGATGGTACCCTATATTCAACCATTACCTTTTCAAAAATTTTAATCCCCAAAAAACCAGGCGATCTGACGATTGATCCGTCAACGGTTGCCTGCGAGATTTTGACCGGATATCGACAATCACAACGCCGTAAACCGTTTGGCGATGACTTTTTTTCCGGAGTGTTTAATAACGATTTTTTCAGGGGCCGGCAGGGAATCTATAAAAAAGTGGTGGTCCCTTCAAACGCACTTTATCTGAAAGTCAACGAAGTCCCGATTCAGGGGAAACCGGCCAATTTCGCCGGCCTTGTCGGTAAATATAAAATTATTGCAGATGCAACGCCGAAAAATGTCAATGTGGGCGACCCGATTACATTGACAATCACGTTGAGCGGACCGGATTATCTGGAACATGTTTCCCTGCCGCCGTTATCGAATCAGGCGAACCTGGCCAGCGACTTTAAAATTCCCCAGGAACGCGCCACTGGAGAAACCAGGGACAAAACCAGGGTGTTTACCCAGACGATCAGGGCATTACGCCCCAATGTGAAGCAAATCCCTTCCATTGAACTCTCCTATTTTGACACGACGGCCGGAAAATATAAAATTGCCAAAACACAGCCCATTCCCATAACGGTCAAAGCGACACGGGTTGTCACGGCATTGGATGCTGAAGGCCGGTCTTTGCCGATGGTCAACAGCAGTGAAGTAGAAACCTGGACAAAAGGGATTGCGTATAATTATGAAGATCTCAGTGTTATCCAAAACCAGCGGACCGGCTTCACGCTCGTTCGATCACCAGCCTGGATGGCCAGTGCCATGCTGCCGCCAATTCTTTATCTCATGATTCTATTGACCACAACCATTATTCGAAAAAAACAGGCGGACCCTCTGGCTACGCTTGCCAAAAAATCGTTTATCAACCTTTGTGCGGAACTTAAAAAAGCCGAACATTTGGAATCTGAACAATTAAAAACCGATCTGATACTTGACGCGCTGAGACATTATCTGGGGGCAAAATTGAGAATGTCTTCCCGGGCTATTGTGTTCAATGACGTTTACAACATTCTGACTGAAAAAGGTGTATCCGAAGAACTACTTAATGCCCTAAAATCAATTTTTGATGCGTGTGAAGCAGGTCGCTATGCAGGCACAACAGGAGACGCTGACTCTTCAATTCTTTCGAAAAAGACAATCGAAATTGCTAAAAAACTGGATTTTTTTTAAAAATGAGCCTTCGTAACAGGACTTACACATTTATTTTTATATTCTGCTTAATGGGAATCAGTGTTATTCTCTCCCAAATTTTTTGTTCGGGCGCTGAAGCGGCAAAATCATCGGAAGCCATCACCGCCGAAGAGATATCCAGCCTTTTTCATGAAGCGAACAGCATGTTTAGCCAAGCCAATAAGCTGTCATTATCCGATCCTGAAAAGGCAACATCCCTTTACAAAAAATCCATCCTGCGATTTGAACGAATAATTAAAGACGGGGGCATTGAAAACGGCAAGTTATATTATAATATTGGCAATATCTACTTTCGAATCAAAGATATCGGGCGGGCCATTTTAAATTACCGAAAGGCTGCACAATATATCGGAAACGATATTAACCTGCAAAAAAATCTTCAATTTGCCAGAAACACAAGAAAGGACCAGATTGAGGAAAAACAGGAAACAAAAGTATTAAAAACCGTTTTCTTCTGGCATTATGATTTATCCGCTAAAACCCGATTAATCCTGTTTACGATTTCATTCGGGTTGCTATGGCTTTTTGCAGCCGCTCGTATATTCATCAAAAAACCGTTTTTTAAATGGGCCATCAGTATCACAGCCGCCCTGTCGATCATGTTTACAGCTTCTTTGCTAATCGAATATATCACCCTGCAGAAATCGATTCCAGGAGTGATTATCAGCCAGGAAGTGATTGCCCGGAAAGGAAACAGTGAGTCGTATAAGAAAAGTTTCAGGGAACCGTTGCATGCGGGAACAGAATTTACAATCCTTGAAAACAGAGGAAACTGGTTTCGGGTGGAACTTCCGGATGCCAGAACTTGCTGGGTTCCGGCTTCGGATATTGAACAGGTTCGTTAACTTCTCTTTAAAAAATGCCACAGTGTCGAGATGCGCTTTTATCTAAGATCATCGGCAGTCCCCCATATTCTGAAGGGGTGAACCCCAGGGATTTAATCCACACCTCATCATCTTCCATGCAAAAATAAACTGTAATATCCGGCGCAAATTCCCTGATATATGAAACTATTTTTTTGTAAAACCGAATTCGAAGGGGTTTAAAATACCTCATTTTACCATCAATCCCTTTAACAAATTCACCGTATACGATCTTTGAGTGGGTAAATCTTTTTTCTATGATCGACTTTAATGCCGGCATAAACCGAAAGGATCCCAGGCTAATCCAGACAATGTTATCGGCAGATATATATGTAAAAAGCAGTTCAATAATTTTTCTATACTCTTCTTCGCAGCCGGGATAAAGGATCAAAGGATCAAAATGAAATGCCAGGGGATATCCTTGCGCCTGGCATTTAGCTGCAGCAGATAGTCGTTGCTCAATACCGGCTGTTTTTCTTTCCTCGCTTTTTACGATACGCTCTGTGTTCAAAGACCAGGACATGATGGTTTTTCGATTGTGCGTGATGGATAATAAATTTTCAATATTGACTGTTTTGGTTTTAAGCTCAAGGACCGTGCGGGTTTGGTTGGAAAATTTTGCGACCAGCTTTTCAGCAAACGGATAGATCTCTTCCCAGATTAGACTATCAGTATATTCACCAGTACCGATACGGGTCAATTTTTTTTGCAGAAAAAGGCGGTCAAGGGATTCGTTGAGATCATCATGATTGACAAAAAATTGAAGCAGCGGCGGATGAAAATATGACTGCAGGATGCAGTAGGAGCAGTCCATTGTGCAAAACGTCCCGATATGTAAAATCATATAATTACAACAAGTATAATAATCGGTTCCGGGACATTGCCTGACAAATTTTCCTTTATTTTTTGTTAAAAAAAGTGTTTTTTTCCCCTGTGATATAGCGGAACCGGCTTTGGATAACATGCGATAGATGTCGTCAGAGGTATTAATTATCCGGGAGGGGATATTCAGTCGATCGCAAATAACGCTTGTTTCCTTAAAATTCAGGACTTCTTTATCAATGTATAAATCAGTTATCTTCAAATTCTTTTTCTAAAATTCTGGCAAAATCGGGGTGATCCTGCAATTTGTTTAATCTGTTATTAATATCTCTAAATTGATCTTGATTTTGAAAAGCCAAACGCATTGAAAAATTATTACCCTCAAAGTCTGCCGGCGGAATAAGATGAATGGATTCCGGCAACTGAATGTGCTGCAGAAGAGTAGCATAATTTTTTTCAAAACGAACTATTTCCGGATATCGAACCTGCTTTAATTTCAGGCGAATTTTTTTAATCTTTTGATTCCGGTCAAGTTCAGGATCATTGATGGTATCCATAATATGACAATCGTTGATTACTTCAGTCATCGACACATTATTTAACTTAGAGATTTCTTTCGTCAGACGAATCATTTCTTTCTGATGATTTAAGGTGGGATTTAATGCGGCAAAGATTTGTAAAAATGCGGTGGCAGTTCCATGTCCGACTTCGCCAAGTTCAAGACCGATTGCCAGAGAGATGACACCTGCTGCCAGTTTGTTTTTCAGCTCATTATGAAGCGTATTTATTTTTTTAAGTTTTTTGATAAGCCCGGGATTTACGTTCAGGCCTGTTTTTTTTATTTCTCGGCTCAGAATAATTTCATCAGCATAGAATTTTGAAAGCTTTGATATTGAAACCGCCTGCTCAATCATATTCAACGGCCGGTTAAGGGCGTTGTCAGCTACAGCAAGCTTGAAACACATTAAATTATTTTCAGCTTCACAAATGATTCGTGCATCAATATGCTGCCATCCTAAAGAACGACATGCATCCACTCGTCGAAAACCACTGACAACAGTATATCCATTGTCGGCTTTACGTTTAAGTATTGGCGTGGAAATCAAACCGAGATTTTTTATCGATTCAACAAGATCATCCGTCGATATATTGGTGGTGATTTTAAATGTGGTATCATTTAAATCAATAAGATAAATCTCAACCGTATCAGAAACAATTTTCATGCGCTAAGTTAATGGGTCAGAGAGGTCAATGCCTCCATATATTTCTGATAGGTATTTTGAATGACTTCTTCCGGAAGAAAAGGCGCGGGAGGTTTTTTGTCCCATTTTATTGAAATCAGATAATCCCGTAAATATTGTTTATCAAAACTATTTTGGGGACCACCGGACTGATAGGTATGTTTTGGCCAGAATCTTGATGAATCCGGTGTCAGGACTTCATCAATTAAAATTAACTGATCATTGAAAATTCCAAATTCAAACTTGGTATCTGCAATAATAATTCCTTTTTCCGCAGCAAGTTCTGCTCCTTTTTTATAAATTGAAATACTTAAGTCCCTGACCTGCCCTGCCACTTCAGCACCGACCCGGTTGACCGCTTCATTAAAATCAATGTTAATATCATGCGCGCCCAGTTCTTCTTTGGTGGAAGGAGTAAAAATAGGCTCAGGCAGCTGATCGGATTCTTTTAAGCCGGTCGGCAGTTTAATACCACAAACTTCACCGGATGCCTGATATGACGTCCAGCCGGAACCGGAAATATATCCGCGAACAACGCACTCAATCGATAATGGAGTTGCTTTTTTAACAAGCATGCTCCTTCCGCTTAATGCATCCGCATAAGGCTTGCAAGAATCAGGATAATCTTCAACATTGCTTGAAATCAAATGATTTGGAATGATGTCTTCCATAATTTTAAACCAAAAAAGTGATATCTGGGTTAAAATTTTTCCTTTGCCCGGAACAGGGTTCTGCATAATCACATCATAAGCGGATATTCGATCGGTTGCGACCATTAAAATTTTATCATTCAGGTCATAAATATCTCTGACTTTTCCTCTTTTGGTTAATTTGAGTTCAGGGAAATCAGTTTCAAAAATTGGTTTGCTTGCCATTAAAAATATCCTTGAGCGATAACAACTAAATACTTACTTTAAATAAAAGTTGTAACCTATTCATTAAATTGTTTATTAAATTCACTGACATATTTTTTTAATACCGCAAGAGCATCCTGTTTTACCTGGATAAATTCCATGCCGGTTTCAAACATGCCGGATTCACCGCGATTGGTATAAACGACCTTGCCTTTAATTTCGACCAGTTCATCCTCAATACCAATTGAAATCTGTAAAATATTATTGGTCTGAATCGGTTCATGTGTCTCCAGCTGAAGGCCTGTTGTACTGATATTTAGCGTTCGGCCCATTCCCTGATTCCACTCTTTGCCATCTGAGTCAAGTGTTACATAGGACAAAAGATTTAAAGCGCCGACTCTCTCGTGCTTGCGTTTATTAATTCCCATTACATAGCTCCTTATCACTAAGAATTTTTTTTAACTATTACAAAAAGACGAATTTCAAGTTGCTTAAATGGAATATCGCTATTTTATAAAAAAAATAAAAAAGAATCAATAATCATTCAATCATTAGCTTTTGAATTTTTTAAAATATCCATAAGTCTTCCGGTTGTTACAGA
>JAJRPH010000087.1 GCA_024280875.1 Deltaproteobacteria bacterium
CCGATGGATTAAGTGGGAGTTAATTAATTTTAAAAAACATAGCATTGACATTTTGATACCACATTGATACTATATTCACATGGCGCGGAAAATCAGACAACTTATTAAGGATCTTGAAAAAGCAGCTTTTATTAATCGAGGTGGCAAGGGTAGCCATCGTAATTTTATTCATCCCAAAGGAATCGTCATTACAGTCTCCGGCAAACCTGGTGATGATGCAAAAGCTTATCAAGAAAAAGAAGTTGAAATTAAAATAAAGAGGTCTAAAAAATGAATAAAAAAGACCATTTTCTAAAAATTGTTGAATGGTCGGATGAAGATCAATGCTATGTGGGTTCAATTCCCGGCTGGATTGGTAAATGCTGTCATGGCGACAACGAAGAAGACGTTTATCATGAACTATGTCAGATACTGGAAGAATGGGTTGAAATTTACAAAAAAGATAATCTTCCTTTACCTTCAAGTATTACTGCAAAGAAATTCTCTGGTAAATTTCAATTACGAATTGATAGTGATTTGCATAAAGCACTTACTATTCGGGCAATGCAATCAAATGAAAGTTTAAATAATTTTTGTAAAAAAATATTAAAAAGAACAATTTTACAACCTGATCAAAGTCTTACGAATAACGATTGCATTGAACGGGACTAAAAACGCTGTTTTGGTCACGCACCTTTTTTCAGCGACCATTCATACGCTTAAAAAAAAGAGGCTCCACACATTTCAGCATCGAAGAAATGTTATAACTATTTAAAATTTAAAGAAAGAAGTGGTCGGGGCGGTAGGATTTGAACCTACGACTCCCTGCTCCCAAAGCAGGTGCGCTGCCAGACTGCGCCACGCCCCGATAATTTTGATGGGGTGTAACTATCATCCTTTTTTCAAACAATCAAGCTGATAATTTTAGTTAGCGGGTTAAATATACATCAACCCCCTTTTTGATGCTTTTTGCCGCATCGGTTAAAAAAGAAATATCATTTAATCGCTTTTCTGTTTTTGGATTTGTCAGATATCCGGTTTCAATGATAATTGCCGGCATATCAAGACCTTCAAGTACGCGCAGTGCTGCTGCTGAAATAGTCACTTCCCGGATTTCCGGATTCCCGGCAAGCTGTGCCTTCATGCATCCTGCCAGCGCCTGGCTTTTTTTCTGATACCGGAGCTGAATATGGTCCCAATTTAATCTCAAATCGTCACCATTGCCCCGGATAACAGCTCTCAGTTCCTTGCCATCATTACGGTGCTCTGCTTTTTTATAATAAAAAACCGACCAGTTATCCATCTGGTACCGACTCCCTCCGCCAGCATGAATGCTGATAAACATGTCTGCCCTATGATAGTTGGCAACAGAGGCCCGCCGCGTCAGCGCTACCTGGTAATCTCCATTGCGGGTAAGCACCACTTCATATTTCGGCTTCAGTTCTTTTGCCAGAATTTGCGCAAAATATAATGTTCGCTCTTTTTCAAGGCTGCCGTCAGGACCCTGCGCTCCATTATCATAGCCCCCATGTCCAGGATCAATGACAATGGTTCTGATGCCGTCTGATTTGGAATCTCTTTCTTCAGCATAAGATAATATTACTGAAATAGTTAACATAGACGTAACCAATAAAAAAAGAATCAAAATACCAGGTTTTTTATTACTTCTTTCAATTTTCATCATATCAATTGCTTGCATCGATTTTCCTTGACACCCCCATAAATAGATACTATTTTATCAAAAATTAAGACATCATCAATCTATTTGGCTATAATCTCAATAAGTTGATGGCACTTTAAAAAAACAATTACAAGTTTTACCGTCATCATTTTTTTTTACTCAAAGAAAACAGGAAAATAAAGAAAATAAAATCCAACGCGAGAGTGGCGAAATTGGCAGACGCGCTGGACTTAGGATCCAGTTCCGCAAGGAATGGGAGTTCGAGTCTCCCCTCTCGCACCAACGATATAAGATATCCAGACCCAAAATAGTGTTTCCAATTTCGCAAATATTAGCAGGCAAAATTTGGAAACCGTCCGCAACATTTAAAAAATACATTATAAATAACTGTAGTGAATATTTTGTAATGCGTTGCAAGCCATTATTTAATAATTAACTGGGGTTTGGTCAGACATTTACTTTAGAGAGGAACCTTTCAATGGAAATAACAGTTACAGATATCAATTCAGTTAAAAAGAAGGTACAGATCAAGATTCCCCAGGCAGATGTTGCAAAAGAACTTGACTCTGCCTACCTTCAACTCAAAAAAAACGCTAAGGTCAAAGGTTTCAGGCCTGGCAAAACGCCTCGTTCCGTACTGGAACGGATGTTTCACAAAGACGTGCACGCAGATGTCACCAATTCATTAATTCAGAATACATTTATCGATGCCGTTAAACTGGAATCCCTTGCATTTATTGGGACACCGGACATTGATTCGCCGGAACTGGATCCCAATAGCCCGTTTATTTATGACATCACAGTAGAACTGAAGCCGGAATTGTCTGACATCAATTTTGAAGGGGTTGAAATAAAAAAGACCCTTTATAAAATGTCAGAAACTGAAGTGGATAAACAGATTGAACTGCTGCAGAAACAGCTGGCGGAAACTCAGCCCATTAATGAAGATCGCGCGGCAGCTGACGGGGATCATGCAATCATCGACTATGAAGGACTTAAAGACGGAAATCCCTTTGAACCGACCCAAAAAACGGAAAATCATACCCTTATAATCGGCCAGAAAATGATATCTGAAGAGTTTGACAAACAGATTATCGGAATGAATCCCGGCGAACAAAAAGAATTTCCCATTACTTTCCCAGAAGATTACCACAACAAGGATCTGGCCAACCTTGAAATCACATTTACTGCGACACTCAAGGAACTTCGCCAGGAAGTGCTTCCTGAAGCCAATGATGAACTGGCTAAAAAACTGGGAAATTTTAAGACATTAGAAGATGTTAAAGATGCGATTCGAAAAAACCTTCAGGAAGGTTATGACAAGCGTTCTGATCAGGAAATTCAGGAGCAGATATTTGAAAAGCTGCTGACCGAAAAATTTGAACTTCCTGAAACCTTAGTAAAATTTGAACTTGACGGCATCATTTCAGACACTGAAATGAGATTTTCTCAAAGTAATGTAACCCTGGACCAGCTGGGGCTTTCCCGCGAAAAACTTGAAGAACAGTATCGGGATGTTGCTGAAAATCAGGTCCGGCGACACCTTTTCTTGAGCAAAATTATTGAGCAGGAACAGATGGAATTGCCGGAAGAAGAATTAAATACCGAATATGAGTCCCTTTCTGTAACCGTTGGACAACCTATCGATTTTATAAAAGAATACTACCAGAAAAATCCGGATAAGCTCGAAGGTTTCAAACATGCCATACTTGAAAAAAAGGTGTTTGATCTTATAATAAAAAAAGCAGTAATTGAAGAAGTCGAACCTGAAGCGGCTGATCCTGAAAAATCATCCGACGCAGCTTCAAAATAGTGTCGATCCGAAAATTGGACGAAATAACCAATTATGGATGAACAAGAATAAAACTAACAGTTGACGAAAGTTAAAGGAGGCTTACATTGCCATTAATTCCAATGGTCATTGAACAAACCAGCAAAGGGGAAAGAGCCTATGATATTTATTCCAGGCTGCTTAAGGACCGTATCATATTCCTCGGCACTGCAATAAATGATGATGTAGCAAACCTCATGATTGCTCAAATGCTTTTTCTCGAATCAGAAGATCCGGACAAAGACATTAATTTGTATGTCAATTCTCCTGGAGGATCTGTCACTTCCGGAATGGCAATATACGACACCATGCAGTATATCAAACCGGACATTACCACAGTTTGCATTGGCCAGGCGGCCAGCATGGGGGCACTTTTACTTACAGCCGGAGCCAAAGGGAAACGTTATTCGCTTCCCAACTCCAGGATCATGATTCATCAACCCATGGGCGGAGTCCAGGGCCAGGCGTCTGATATAAAAATTCAGGCGGAAGAAATCATCCGTTTGCGTGGTAAATTAAATAACATATTGGCATTTCATACAAATCAGGATATTAAAAAGATAGAGATCGATACGGATCGTGATTTTTTCATGTCAGGTGATGAAGCCCAGGAATACGGACTCATCGACCATGTGATAAACAACCGTGATGATCTTGATAAAATCATAGAATCGGAGGCCTAATATGCCAAATAAAGGCGATGATACGACTGATAATCTTTTCTGCTCATTTTGTGGCAAAAATCAGCAGGAAGTCAAAAAACTAATCGCCGGCCCTGCAGTTTACATATGCGATGAATGTATCCAGCTTTGCAGTGAAATTATTGAAGAAGAAAGCAGCAAAGATACTGATCTTGCCGGACAGACCCTGACACCGGCGGAAATCAAAGAGAAACTGGATGAATATGTCATTCAACAGGACCATGCCAAAAAAGTTCTCTCCGTTGCTGTTCATAATCATTACAAACGGTTGGAAACAAGCGTTAATACAGACGAGGTGGAGATACAGAAAAGTAATATCCTTTTAATCGGCCCCACCGGATGCGGTAAAACCTTACTGGCCCAGACTTTGGCACGGTTTTTAAATGTACCGTTCACCATAGCCGATGCGACAAGCCTGACAGAGGCCGGTTATGTTGGTGAAGATGTTGAAAATATTGTTCTGGCTCTTCTTCAAAATGCTGATTATGACGTGGAAAAAGCCCAGCGCGGAATTGTGTACATTGATGAAATAGACAAAATCTCACAAATGTCAGACAATCCATCAATTACCCGGGATGTTTCCGGTGAAGGGGTTCAGCAGGCGCTGTTGAAAATTATTGAGGGGACAACCGCCAGCGTACCCCCCAAAGGCGGCCGAAAGCACCCCCAGCAGGATTTTGTTAAAGTTGACACATCCAACATCCTCTTCATTTGTGGGGGCACATTTACCGGCCTGGATCAGATTATCCGGCGGCGCATCGGATCAAAACTGATGGGCTTTGGCGCAAAAGTTGTCAGCAAGACAGAAAGCAGCAACAGTGAAATTTTGCAGATGATTGAAACCGAAGACCTGATTAAATTCGGCCTGATTCCTGAATTTATGGGTCGTTTGCCGGTTGTGGCAACCCTCCAGGAACTGGATGAAGACGCGCTGATTAAAATCCTGACTTTGCCTAAAAATGCAATTATCAAACAGTTTCAAAAGCTTTTTGAAATTGAAGACGTCAACCTCAGGTTTACAGACAGCGCACTTTCAGCGATCGCCAGCGAAAGTTTAAAAAGAAAAGCCGGCGCACGTGGACTTCGGGCAATTCTTGAAACGTCAATGCTTGATATTATGTATGAATTGCCGTCCATCGGCGGAGTCAAAGAATGTGTTGTCGGTGAAGAAGTTATCCTCAACAAGGAAGAGCCTATTTTATTGTACGAAAATTCCAAAAAGCAGGCGTAAGCTCTTAACCCGGAAAATCGGATAAACCGGAAAAGTTAAAAATTAATTTAAAATTTGAACCCGTCACCTCAATAACCGATTGAATATTGGTTATTGAGGTGTTTTTTTTTGATTTAATCCAGCATATAATACGCGCACTCTGAGCACCGACTATATCCAAAAAAAACCTCTTTTTTTGAAATTACACTTGCCACCGTTAGCTTTAGTGCTTAGTTTATCTTCAACTATTTGTCTTTATCTCAGACAAAAAATTCTTATAATTTTGAAAACCAGTAAAAAGAGATTAATTAAATCCTATGATACATATACCAAAAATTTTCAGACCCGATGATTCGTCAGAAGATGGAAATCAATCCCCCATAACACTTCCCCTGCTGCCTTTGCGCGATATTGTTGTGTTCCCTCACATGGTATCCCCGCTTTTCGTGGGAAGATCAAAATCAATCAATGCCATTTCCGAGGCTATGAACTCCGAAGAAAAATATATTCTTCTCTCCACGCAATCTGATGCGGGAAAAGAAATTCCCAAGGAAAATGAAATCAATAAAATCGGAACGATTGCAAAAGTTCTTCAGATGCTCCGGCTTCCCGACGGGACAGTGAAGACCGTTGTCGAAGGTAAATATCGCGCACGTATTGTCGATTTTAAACCAAACGAAAGCTTTTTTGAAGTTAACCTTGAAATAATTGAAGAACCGGAAATTAATCAAAGTGAAAAAGAAGCTTTTTCCCGAAATATCAATATGCTGTTGAAGGACTATGCGGAACTGAATAAAAACTTTTCAAAAGACACGCTCAAGAACCTTTCCATTATTACGGATCCGGTTAAAATGGTATACACCGTTGCCGGTCACTTTTCTTTTAAAACGGCAGCAAACCAGTCTTTGCTGGAAACCGCCGCCATTAGTGAACGCCTCACCCACTTAATTGAATTGATTAAACAGGAAATCATTATTCTGGAGACCGACAAGCTGATCAAAAGCCGTATTAAAGAACAAATGGAGAAAAGCCAAAAAAACTATTACCTCAATGAACAGATGCGGGCCATTAAAAAAGAAATGGGATCTGATGACTCAGAAGCCGACGAATTAAAAGATCTTGAACAACGCATCAATCAGAAAAAAATGTCCAAAGAGGCAAATACAAAAACCAAACATGAATTGAAAAAGCTGAAAATGATGACACCCATGTCGGCGGAAGCAACTGTTGTAAGAAATTATATCGACTGGCTGATCAGCCTGCCATGGAGAAAAAAAAGCAAAGTCGCTAAAGATATCGAAAAGGCGCAAAAAATCCTGGATGAAGACCACTACGGACTTAAAAAACCCAAGGAACGAATCCTTGAATACCTTGCCGTTCAAACTCTGGTGAAGAAATTGCGAGGACCGATACTCTGCCTGGTGGGTCCTCCGGGGGTCGGTAAGACGTCTCTTGCAAAATCCGTTGCAAGGGCCACTGGTCGAAAATTCGTCAGGCTATCTTTGGGCGGGGTCCGGGATGAAGCTGAAATTCGGGGGCATCGCCGGACCTATATTGGCGCCATGCCCGGTAAAATTATCCAGTCTTTAAAAAAAGTCCATGTCAACAACCCGGTTTTTTGCCTGGATGAAATCGATAAAATGAGCATGGATTTTAGGGGCGATCCGTCTGCCGCACTTTTAGAGGTGCTAGACCCGGAACAAAACTACGGTTTTAACGACCATTATCTTGATGTGGAGTATGATCTGTCGGATATTATGTTTATCACCACGGCCAACACACTGCCGGATATACCGCTGCCGCTTCAGGACCGGATGGAAATCATCCGTCTTTCCGGGTACACGGAAGTTGAGAAATACCATATTGCCGAAAAATTTCTGGTACCTAAACAGATTAAACAAAACGGGTTAAAAAAGAATAAAGTCATATTTTCCAAAAATTCGATTTACGCTATTATCCGGGGCTACACCCGTGAAGCCGGAGTACGGAACCTGGAACGGGAAATTGCCTCCATCTGTCGAAAAATTGCAAAAGACCTGCTCAAAAACAAAAAACATATCAATAGCAAGGTCACCTCAATTTCGTCAAAAACAGTTGAAAAATATCTGGGACCCGGACGAACCAACTTCGGCCTGGTGGAAAAAGAAAACCAAGTCGGTATTGTCACGGGCCTTGCCTGGACACAGTTCGGTGGTGAACTCCTGAGCGTGGAAACGGTGACTATGCCCGGCAAAGGAAACTTCACCGTGTCCGGAAAGCTGGGGGACGTGATGAAAGAGTCTGCCAAAGCCGCTATCAGCTACGTTCGATCACGATCCGAACAGTTCAATATCGATCAGCTGTTTCATGAAAAAACAGACATCCATATTCATGTGCCCGAAGGGGCAATTCCTAAAGACGGCCCGTCTGCCGGGATTGCCATGTGCACAGCCATTATCTCGGCACTTACCAAGCTTCCGATAGACAGGGATGTGGCGATGACAGGAGAGATAACCCTCCGCGGCCGGGTTCTTCCCATCGGCGGATTAAAAGAAAAAATTCTGGCTGCCCACAGGGGCGGTATTAAAAAAGTATTAATCCCCAAGGATAATGAGCGGGATATCAGCGATATTCCTGCCAGTGTGGTCAAACAGCTGACCATCATTGCTGTGGAACATATGGATGAAGTCATCAAGCATTCAATCATTGAGAGCGATGACAAACCGCTGTACAATCATTCTTATAATTTTGACAAGGGCAAGCTGGATGACTCAGATATCGTGGCCGCCGATGCGTAACCGGCATTCCTTATCTTTTTGTGCGGCACACGACAAAAATAAATTTCCCATACCGTGAAACCATTAAAAAAATTAACCGGTTAAAGCTCATCAAATTGCCAATAAGCGACAGTCGACGCCCGGATTCATTTTTTTGGGAACCATTGATACTTTTAGCTTGACATAAAAAAGCTTTATTGTTAGTTAACGTTTTCTATTAATGATGCAAACTTAAGGGCGGGTAGCTCAGTTGGGAGAGCATCGGCCTTACAAGCCGAGGGTCACAGGTTCAAGCCCTGTTCCGCCTACCACCCTTTTTATGGGGGCGTAGCTCAGTTTGGTTAGAGCGCCGGCCTGTCACGCCGGAGGTCGCGAGTTCGATTCTCGTCGCTCCCGCCATAATAAAAACAAGGACTTAGAGAGTTTTTCTAAGTCCTTTTTTTATGCCCAAAATTTCATACCCCACACCATACCCCACATTATTAGATTATTTTTGGGCATCACTCTTTTTTTACTCTCAGACTTTCAGATAAAGCGCCTCCATTTCCAAATTTACTCTTTTCCCATATATAGTATGTTTCGAAAGAACCCACACTACATAAAGATTCACGCTCAAATCAACAGAGTTTTGTGGATCACTTTTTAGCAACAAAAAGCTTTGTGGATCACTTTTCGCAAAAAATGATCCACAAATTCGCTTATAACGAATATATTAACCTCAAAAAACGGGGAGCCCTTCAGCGATGTTGAGCAGCTCAGGGAAAATATAAATAGCTGACCGTCTCCCACTGGCTTTGCGGAGTGTTTTTATGATGCCACTATCCCTCAATACCCTTATAATCCTTTTTGTTGTAGGTGCAGGGATTGCATCACAGGAATTAAAGTCTGTTGCTTTAAAAACCGGACGAGAAAAAATGAAATCAAGGGCATGGATACCATATTGAGAGTGGGTTAGCTCAATAATAAAGCTCTTTTTCTTTTCATAAAGTTCCAATATGGCTTCAGTTTTTTCCAAATTTTCCTTTGCCTGTTCAGCAACAGCATGCAGAAAAAACTTACACCACTGCGTCCAGTCATTATCCTTGGAAATTAATAGTAATCGCCGATAGTATTCATCACGATTTGCCTCAAAATACGCACTGATGTAAAACAATGGGCGCTGGATAAGACCTTGTTCAGTCAAATAAAGCGGCACAAGCATTCTCCCTAAACGGCCATTTCCATCAAGAAAAGGATGCAACGCTTCAAACTCAGCATGGAGAACACCAAGCTGAATCAACTTATCTGGCTCATTAGAATGAATATATTTCTCCCAATTACCCATAGCTTCCGGCAATTTTTCTGAAGATATAGGAATGAAGCGGGCTTCATCAATTGAGCAGCCTGGAGGGCCAATCCAATTTGAGTTTTTGCGGTATTCCCCCGGAGCCTTCCCGTGTCCCCTAACACCATCAAGAAGAATTCCATGGGCTTGCTTAATAACACGCTGACATAAAGGAAGGTTTGCTAATGCCCGTTCAGCCTCCCACATTGCTTTTCTATAATTGAGAATTTCATTAATATCGCCTTTTTTCTCCTCTGAAATACCCTCTGCATCTTCTTCAGCTTCATATTCAAAAACCTCCCCCATAGTAGCCTGTGTACCCTCAATTCTTGAAGAAAGAACAGCCTCTTGGGTTGTTAATGGGGTTAGCAAAATATTTGAATTAGGGATCGCTGACAATTTCCCATCATACCTCGCCAGAGCATCATGGGCAGGGCCGATTAATGGCAAGAGCTCCCTGTAATCAATATTGTTTGGCGGGAACCGGTCATAATGATAGTGAGTAGGCACACTCATTTTTTCAACCTCTGTCTAATGACATTGTTCAACTAAGAATAATAAATCTAACCCCTTTGGATTTTAATAAATATATTCTAAACTAACATAAATTCAATGTTTTTTTCCCGACTTGCCCAGAGATTGAAAAGACAAACCTATTATAGATATTCCCCAACCCCCAACAAAAAACCGAACAATCGCCACCTCGACAACCCGATTATTTTTATTATAGTGCCTGTTTTTATTTATAAAAACAATTGTTTTCCAATGAGAATTACTCTAACTATATAAAATGCATATTTTAAGTCTCCGAAAAATCGACTAAAATAAAAAGGGTATTTAAGCAAAAAACAATATGCAACTGACGCCTTATCATGCCAAATATTTTGCCTACGAACTGACCAAACGGAGTTCATCAAACAGTATCCAAAAACTGGCGGCATCCCTGTTGGATGCCCAGGTGGATTTAAATCCCCATCAGGTGGAAGCCGCCTTGTTTGCCTTCAAATCGCCTCTTTCAAAAGGAGCGATCCTTGCCGATGAAGTGGGGCTTGGCAAAACCATTGAAGCCGGGATTGTGATTTCCCAGAAATGGGCTGAACGAAAAAAGAAAATTCTTATTATCGTACCTTCAAGCTTGCGGAAACAATGGGATCAGGAGTTGCTTGATAAATTTTTTCTTCCGTCGCTTATTCTTGAGACCCCCGCCTTTAATCAGGAAATCAAAAAAGGGAACCTCAACCCCTTTGTTCAGGAACAAATCATCATCTGCTCCTATCATTTTGCACGATCCAAGGAACCTTATATCACACAAATAAACTGGGATTTGGTGGTGATTGACGAAGCCCATCGACTGCGCAATGTGTATAAGCCCGCCAACAAAATTGCGAACGCCATCAAAAGAGCCGTTTCTCATGCCCCAAAAATTTTGCTTACGGCAACCCCTTTACAGAACTCACTTCTTGAGCTGTATGGCCTTGTCAGTATTATTGATGATTATACATTCGGGGATTTACAAAGTTATAAAAATCAGTTTTCCCGACTGACAGGAGAAGACAGCTTTGATGATTTAAAAAATCGTCTGAAACCTGTTTGCAAAAGAACCCTTCGCCGGCAGGTGCTGGAATATATAAAATTCACCAACCGACTGACCATAACACAGGAGTTTATTCCTTCTCCGGAAGAACAGCAGCTTTATGATCTGGTGTCATCCTATTTACAGCGCAATAACCTCTATGCCCTTCCTGCCGGCCAGCGCCAACTCATGACCCTTATTTTGCGCAGGCTGCTTGCCTCATCGACATTCGCCATTGCGGGCACCCTTGAAGCTCTGGCAACAAAACTTGAAAATATCGAGGGCCTTTTCAACCGGCAAACGGAAATGGAAACCCTCATTTCAGATGATTTTGAAACATATGATGAACTCTGCGATGAATGGCCGGCCGAAGAGTCCGACGAAGAATCCGACGCAAAAACCGACCCGGCCCTTTTCCGGAAGCAGGAGAAGACCTACACCCCGGAAGACATCGAATATATTAAACAAGAAATCCGCGATTTAACTGAATTCAAGCAGCTTGCCAGGTCCATCACCAGAAATTCAAAAGGGGAAGTCCTTCAGACCGCATTAAAAAAAGGCTTTTCAGAAATAGAACGTCTCGGGGGCCGACAAAAAGCGATTATTTTCACGGAATCCCGCCGCACGCAGACATACCTCTTCAATATTTTGGAACAAACGGAATTTAAAGGCAGGATCATATTATTTAACGGCACCAACACGGACCCGCTTTCCCGGAAGATTTACCAAAAATGGCTTAAAAAAAATAAAGGCACGGATAAAATTTCCGGCTCCAAAACAGCCGATATGCGGGCCGCCATTGTGGACTGTTTCAGGAATGAAGCGGTCATCATGATCGCCACTGAAGCCGCCGCCGAGGGGATCAACCTTCAATTCTGTTCCATTGTGGTGAATTATGATCTGCCCTGGAATCCCCAGCGCATAGAGCAAAGAATCGGAAGATGTCACCGGTACGGGCAGCAGCACGATGTGGTGGTGATCAATTTCCTCAACAAAAATAACGCGGCCGACCAGCGGGTCTATGAACTCCTGTCGGAAAAATTCAGACTTTTTTCCGGTGTTTTCGGAACCAGCGACGAGGTTCTGGGAAGCATTGAATCCGGTGTTGATTTTGAAAAACGGATTGCCAGGATTTATCAGAATTGCAGAACTATAGATGAAATCCAAACCGCTTTTGATGCCCTCCAAAAAGAACTGGAGGACCAGATTGAAAACCGCCTCACGTCCACCCGGCAGAAACTGCTGGAAACCTTTGACGAAGAAGTCCATGAAAAACTGCGTGTGAATTTGCTGGAAAGCAGGGCGTATATTTCAAAATACGAAAACTGGCTCTGGCAGATCACCCGGTATTATCTGGAGCCCCACGCCCGATTCGATGACAGCGGCCATTGTTTCACCCTGATTCAAAACCCGTTTCCCAATGAAAAAATACATGCCGGGCCTTACAGAATCGGCAGAGCTGTTGACGACGCAAATATTTACAGACTCGGCCATCCGCTGGCCCGGAAAATAATCGCGCAATGCAAGGCGGCGGACCTGTATTTTCATGAACTGATTTTCAATTACACGGATACCCACATAAAAATCTCCATCATAGAGCCGCTGATCGGCAAATCCGGCTGGCTTGAAGTGTCTTGCCTGACAATTCATTCTTTTGAAACCGAAGATCATGTTCTATTGTGCGGTATTTCCGATGACGGTTTGAAATTAGAATCTGAACAGTGTCGGAGACTCTTTTCGCTTCCGGCAACCGTTACCACTGGCAGTTTATTCAATGCCTCCCCATCGGTCACCGGTCAATTGCAGCCGATTGCCGATAAAATGCAAACAAAAATCTTACAGCACAATGCCGAGCGGGACTCGGAGTTTTTTGATATTGAAATGGACAAACTTGAAAAATGGGCCGATGACGTAAAATGCAGTCTTGAAATCGAGCTGAAAGCAATAGATAAGGAAATAAAATTCCGGAAAACCGAGGCAAAAAAAATCCTGAATCTGGAAGACAAGGTAAAGGCCCAGCGGCAGATCAAAGACATGGAAAAAAAACGAAACACCCTGCGCATGAACCTTTTTCAGGCCCAGGATGATGTGGATGTCCGGAAAGAAAAACTGATCGATGATATTGAGGCCCGGCTTTCCCAGGGGATTGAAAAAACCGGGTTGTTCCTGATACGGTGGCAGATTGTATAGAAAAACAGGACATTTTTTACTTCACTCGAAAACGGAAAAATGTGTAAAACCTTTTAAAATCAAAATATTGTTACTTCATTTACAAGGACCCGAGTTCGACGTCCTCAAAATTCGCCGAGTACATTCCTTACTGGGCATAAAGATAAAGAGGAATTATGACCAAACAAAAACTGGAACTGACCTGGATCGGCAAGGAAAAACAGCCGGTGCTGGAACCCCGCATTCTTATTGAAGACCCGGAAAAATCATACGGTGACAAGACCGCTGAAAACATGCTGATATTCGGTGATAACCTGCTGGCGTTGAAAGCGCTGGAACAGGATTTTGCGGGAAAAATCAAATGCGTGTTTATTGATCCACCGTATAATACAGGATCTGCCTTTGCCCAATATGATGATGGAATTGAACATTCGTTATGGCTGAGCTTAATACGAAATCGCTTAGAGATATTACATAGGCTTTTAAAATCAGATGGTAGCATATGGGTGACATTAGATGACAATGAAGCTCATTATTTTAAGGTGATGTGCGATGAAATCTTTGGAAGGCATAATTTTATTGCAGATATAGCTTGGAAAAAGCGCGACAGCCCTCCAAATGACAGAAAAATTGGATCTATTAACGATCACATTTTAATCTGGTCAAAAGGCTTTAAGGTGGGCAGTAAAAAGACATTAGCAGAAGAATCATTCAACCTCATGCAGAGAACAGAAAAAGCCGATTCACAATATCAAATATGGAAGGAGCCGGATGGGCCAGACCCACGAGGACCTTTTCGTAAAATCGATACGACAGCTCATGGGAAAGGTGGCCGTTTTGTTAAAAGTTTATTTTATCCAGTAAAAAATCCTTATACAGGCGAAGAAGTATGGCCAAGGGAAGGATGCTGTTGGAGGCATAATAAAAATGATATGGAGCGATTACAGTCAGAAAAACGAATATATTGGGGAGTTAAAGGGACCGCTAAAACTCCAATGAGAAAGTATTTTAAATTTGAAGCCAAACAGGGTATGTGTGCTCCTACTATTTGGGATAATGTTGGCCTTAACCAACATGCTTCTCGTGAGCTTGAAATTCTATTTGAGAAGAAAGCGTTTTTCGAAACACCGAAACCAGAATTCTTGCTTAAAAGAATTTTTGAAATGGCAACCAACCCAGGAGACTGGGTTCTTGACTCATTTTTAGGCTCTGGAACCACCGCAGCAGTAGCCCATAAAATGAACCGCCGCTGGATCGGCATTGAACTCGGAGACCACTGCCACACCCACTGCCTGCCGCGCCTGAAAAAGGTTGCCGACGGCACGGACCAGGGCGGAATTTCCAAGGCGGTCAACTGGAAAGGCGGGGGCGGGTTTAAATATTATTACCTGGCCCCCAGTTTGCTGAAAGCGGATAAACACGGCAACTGGATCATCGACGAGCGCTATAACGCGGATATGCTGGCTGCGGCCATGGCAAAGCATGAGGGGTTCAGGTACGCACCTGATCCGGATATTTACTGGAAACAGGGCCAATCAACAGAAAAGGACCATCTCTTTACCACCACCCGGTTTGTCACCATTGAATTGCTGGACAAGATCCATGAAGAAATGCAACCGGATGAGAGTCTGCTCATCTGCTGCAAGTCTTTTTCCAAATCCTGCGAAACACGGCATGCCAATATCACCGTCAAGAAAATCCCCAACATGCTATTGGGTAAATGTGAATTCGGCCGGGAAGATTACAGTTTCAATATCATCAATATGCCGGTTGATGACAATGCCCCTGACTTTGTGCCGCCCGGCCCAACGGAAAAAAACCCAAAAAAGACCAAAACCTCAACATCCAACAAGCAAATGGAATTATTCAAACAAGAGGATAAGCAATGAACAAAATCGCAACCTCCATCAAAAACCGTTTGAGTCTGCGCCCTCCGCAAGCCGAAAGTTTGAATATCCTGACGGAACTTGCCGACAAGCTGGCGCTGACTAAAAATGTTGATCTGCCGTCCGAGCTTGAAAAAGTCAAAACCAAATACCCCACATGTACGGATTTTGAGCGGGATTTCCCGTCGCTGTGTTTTGCCCTTGCCACGGGGGTGGGCAAAACCCGGCTCATGGGCGCGTTTATCACCTACCTTTTTTTGGCAAAAGGATTTAGAAATTTCTTTGTACTTTCGCCGAATCTGACAATTTACGAAAAGCTGATCACAGACCTTTCGGAGCCGAATAACCCCAAATATGTATTTAACGGGATCGGTGAATTTGTGCATCAGCGTCCCCGGATTATTACCGGTGATAATTACAAGGATTTTCGTCAATCACTGATGTTTGACAAATCTGAAATCAATATCAGCCTGTTTAATATTTCAAAAATCAATGCTGAAACCCGAGGCAACGCGATTCCCCGGATTAAGCGAATGTCCGAAGTATTGGGCGAACCGTATTTCAATTATCTGGCAGGTCTGGAGGATCTGGTCTTATTGATGGATGAATCCCACCACTATCGGGCGGCCCGGGGCTTGCAGGTCATTAATGACCTTAAACCGGTCCTGGGCATAGAACTGACCGCCACTCCGCAAGTTGAACAGCGCGGCAACGCCATCAAGTTTAAAAATGTCGTGTATGAATATTCACTGGCAAAAGCCATAACAGACGGGTTTGTCAAAGAACCGGCCGTCGCCACCCGCAAAGATTTCGATCCGACACATCATTCAGCCGAAGAAGTTGACAGAATCAAACTGGAAGACGGCATCCGCCTGCATGAAGATACCAAGGTGGCCCTTGATATTTATTCACGAGACGCCAGAGTCCACGCCGTTAAACCGTTTGTGCTGGTGGTTGCAAAAGACACCCGGCATGCCGCCCAAATAAAAGACCTGATTGTTTCAACGTCATTTTTTGAAGGATATTATGCGGACAAGGTCATGGAAATTCATTCCAATCAAAGGGGCGGAGAAAAAGAGGAAAACATCGCACTGCTTATTTCTCTGGAGAATCCGGACAACGTCATTGAGATCGTCATTCATGTAAATATGCTCAAAGAAGGATGGGACGTCACCAATCTGTATACCATTGTTCCGCTTCGCACCGCTGCTTCTCAAACCCTTCGGGAACAGACCATCGGCCGGGGACTCCGGCTGCCATATGGGAAACGGACCGGAAGCGACAAAGTAGACAAATTGACCATTGTGGCTCATGACCGGTTCCAGGAAATTGTGGATGAAGCCAACCGGCCGGATTCCATTATCCGCAAGGAAAATATCATTGAAATTGATCCTGAGGAATTGGCGCAGCAAAAAGAAGTCGTCACCGCTGTTTCAACGATTGACCAGAAAATCCTGGATGAACAGGTAAGGATTGAAACTATTGTCGAACCCGAAAAAAAACAAAACGCCCAAATCAGCCTGGATTTGCAGAAAACCATTCTTTCCACCCTTCCTGAATTAAATACATCAGTCAAAAACATCCAGGACCTGACACGATCGGAAATTAAAGTCATTGCCGTTGAAAAGATCAAACAGAAAATCTTCAGTTCTCCCCAGAAAGTCCTGTTTGCCCAGCAGATGATTAAAGAAGTTGAAGACGCCTATGACGCAATGGTTCATGATTTTGTGGCAAACATTATTGAAATTCCGAGGATTACCATTCAGCAAAGTGAAGATATCCGGTCCGGTTTTCATGATTTTGATCTGGATGTTAAAAATTTGAATTATCAACCGGTATCCGAAGAAATTCTGGTGAAAAAACTGCGGGAACAGGAAAACAGCATCGACATTGTGATCGGCAAAGGGCGGATCACCCCGGATCGCCTGGATAATCTCATTGTGAACGAACTGATTAATTTTCCGGAAATTGATTATGATGTTTGCGCGGATCTGCTTTTTCAATTAGCCGGGCAGTCAATTGATAAATTTAAAATCTATCTTGATGATGAACGGATGACGAATGTCGTTCAGTATCATAAAAGAGAAATCGGGCAATATATTTACGCTCAGATGATGGCGCATTTTTATTGCGAGACCCCGACATTTCAGGCGCCCGTCGTTAAACCGTTTACCCGAATCGAGGAACACAACTTTTCAAAGTATTCCAAAGACAGCATCCACCATTATACCGAAACCATCGTGCCGACCAACGCCATTCCGAGCAAGGTGTTTTCCGGTTTTAAACGGGCCTGCCATACCTTATATAAATTTGATTCAAAAACAGAAAAAGATTTTGCCGTTATTCTGGAACAGGATAACGCGGTGCTCAAGTGGCTGCGCCCGGCCGGAAACCAGTTCCATATTTACTGGAAACACAACACCAAACAATATCATCCGGATTTTGTGGCGGAAACCGCCGGCACCATCTACCTGATTGAAACCAAAAAGGAGAAAGATATTGATACGGCCGAAGTCCGGGAAAAAGCGCAGGCCGCCCTTACCTATTGCCGACACGCCACCGAATTCACCACACAGAACAACGGCAAGCCATGGAAATACGTATTAATCCCCCATAATGCGGTTCTAACTAATATGGGCTTTGATACGTTGGTAAAGAATTTTGAATTTTAAAAAGTATTAAATCATCTTTTCCTCGAATGTCTTTTTTGTGCTGGCATGAGGGGTATCCTTTGTTAAGGAATTTGGGGAATTTTCTCTATACCCAACACATTTTATGAAAATCAAGGCAATTTCATATAAACCAGAATAAACACTAAAACAGAATATACTTTATAATTAATAGGTTTAGGATATACAGATAAAAGCAAGTAAATATATCCCCCCAGCCTGTCACGCCGGAGGTCGCGAGTTCGAGTCTCGTCGCTCCCGCCATAAAAAATTAAGGGGACTGGAATTTTTTCCAGTCCCCTTTTTTTATTGAAGACATACAACCCGGAGCAACTATTTCATTTAATTCTTTGAAATACCAAACACCTCAAAAACCGCAAACAAACATAAAATTTCTTTTACATCGTTATTTGAAGATAAAAAAACCAACGACAATCAATGCAAAGATCACTCCGCCCCATAAAAGTAACTGGCTGATTGACAACCCGGGGTCTTGTGTGTTTACGGTAGGCCCGTGAGCTTTCTGATTTGACACATTCGGCTGATCATTTTCGATTCTGGCGCGCAATTGGGCCAGTTGTGTGGAACTCAGAACCGTTGTGCCATCAAAATCATCCAGTGAAACGCTGTTTTTTTTATGCTCTGATGTGTCTGGCAATTCGATTGTCACCCGCAGAGAAAACTTGCCAAGACTGATGACATCATCGTTCTTCAAAGCAGCTTCATTAATCTGCCGGTTATTCAGAAAGGTGCCATTGGTACTGCCCATATCCTTAACGATATAGGGGCCGCCGATGGATCTCTCAATCCGTGTGTGTTGACGTGAAATCCCATTGTTATCGATAAAAATATCCGCCGTGGGGATACGGCCGATTTCCACGACATCCTGTTTAAAAGCAAAGGTTTTTAGGATGTTATCCTTTATAGCCAGCTCAATTTTCAATACCTGATCATTACGCATTGGTTGCTCTCCAGGGTTGGTTAGGCAATATGCTTCTTGAATTAGAAAAGGAATAAGTTTTTTATTTTGCTATATATTATAGGGTATAAAAAAAAAATATGTCAAGTTTTATCCTGTGTTCGCCCCTTTATCCGTCATGAATCACTGCTTATAAATATGATTGATGTTTCACCCATGATGCGATAAGATAACAGATTCATGATGATAAAAATTCTGTTGGATAAAATCAAAAATCGGATCAGCCTCAGGTACGGAATATGAATCATTTAAAATATGGTTTCAGCACAAATGTGGGTAATGTCCGCTCTCATAACGAAGACTATTTTCGTACCGAGCCTGAATTGGGACTTTGGGTTGTTGCAGACGGTATGGGAGGGCATAAAGGCGGTGAAACTGCATCCGCCATTGCCGCCGACTTTATTGTTGATAAAACCAAAGCGGGAAAACCTTTAGAGACATCGATTGCACAGGCGCATCACGCCATTAAACAGGCAAGCAAGGAAGGTAAAGGACCTGAAGGGATGGGAACAACCGTTGTGGCCCTTAAAATAAATGATAACGACTATGAGATTGCGTGGGTGGGTGACTGTAGGGCATATCTATGGGACGGCATTACGCTGAAACAGATGACAAAAGACCATTCTTACGTCCAGCACCTTGTAGATACCGGTGTAATATCCGTCAGCGAAGCAGCCAACCATCCATATCAGGATGTTCTTATTCAGGCACTGGGGGCCGCTGATATCAAAGATGTGAATGTGGAAACAATTCACAATGAATTTCATCAGAATGAACAGATCCTGTTGTGCAGTGATGGACTTACCAAGGAGATAACTGATAAGGGCATTGCCGATGCACTGGCCCTTGAATTAAAAGAGCAGGAAAAAGTGGATCTGCTGATCCGGACTGCCGTAAATAATGGCGGAAAGGATAATATCACCGCCATACTGGTTTCCGCAGATGATGATGCCCCTGTCAGAATGCTGATTGGCGACACAGTACCCATTAATACACAAGAATCAATGCCAACCGGTTTAGCTGAGAAACTGATTTCCTGGCTGAAACGGACATTTAAGGTATTTTTATCAACCAAATAAAAATGATCCGATACAAATTTTATGATTGAGATTCCCAATTACGAAATCGGAAAACTGGCCGGCCGCGGCGGTGTTGCTGAAGTATATCTTGCAAGACACAAATTACTGGATCGAACGGTTGCCATAAAAGTCATTTTCCCCACCCAGGCGGACGACCAGGCGGACAAACGATTTTTAAAAGAAGCAAAAGTGGTTGCCGGGCTCCGTCACCCGAATATTGTATCCATTTATGATGTCGGTGTTTATGAAAATAAATATTACATCATCATGGAATATCTGGAAGGAGGCGACCTCAAACAAAACGTTCAGCGGACCCTCGCAATTCCTCAAACGCTTAAAATCATACGCCAAATCACCTCTGCGCTGGGCCATGCCCATGATAAAGGCTTTGTTCATCGCGATATCAAATCCCAAAATATCATGTTTCGCGCCGACGGCACGGCTGTTCTCACAGATTTCGGTATTGTCAAAGACCTGACAGCAGATTCAGGCTACACGCTTGACGGAACCAGCATCGGCACTCCGCACTATATGAGTCCTGAGCAGGCTCAGGGAACGGAAGTTGACTGGCGGACGGATATCTATAGCCTGGGCGTCACTTTTTATGAAATGCTCACGGGGTCAGTCCCCTATAATGCAGATTCCGCTATTGCCGTCGCTCTTAAGCACATTAAAGATCCTGTGCCCCAGTTACCGGAACAATTTGCCAGCTTTCAACCGCTCATCGATAAATTAATGGCTAAAAATCCCGATGACCGATTCCAGTCTGCCCAAGACCTGCTTCGTGCCATCAGCGAACTTGATGGCGAAGGTCTTCCGAACGAGACCGTCGTGATGAAGCACAAATCTTTACAAAAGGTGAACCTTTCCAATATTCTTTTCGGTGTGTTAGTTGGCTGTCTCATCGGCGGACTCATGTTCCTGAGCCAGCCGTACTTCTCCCGTTTCATTGACCGACAAAACATTACCGAGACGCAGACTGCAAAGGGTCCACACGTTAAATCGGCGACCCAGAATCCGAAAAGACCTTTTCTGGATGCAATCAAAAAGAATTGGACGACTTCTGTCGACTCGAAAGAGTTAACTGACTTAATCGTAAAAAAAGATTATTCAGAAGCGCTCACTTACATTTCACAAATCCGGAAAGAGATGCCGGCGACATCCAACGAAATGATACAAAAAGCGGATCGGTTTATTGAATCAAAGCAGAATATGAATGCCGGAGATATTTATAACACGGTTTTGTCTGTTGACCCGCAGAACACATCGGCACTTATGGGACTGCTTTATGTGGCCATCGAAAAACAGCAGGCAATGGCGACAAATCAGAGCCCATCGATTGCGGAATATGACGCCTTACTGGCATTATTAAACAAAGCGATCAATAACACCGATTCCCAATATTTCAAACAATTGAAAATCGAGTCCGTGGAGTCTGTTTATGAATTCGCCCGCCATCAATTGGAACAGCAGCGTTTTCAACAGGCCGGCATATGGGTGAAAACAGGATTAAAAAATGCACCGGATCATTTGCGGCTGAAAAAACTCGGTTATCTCATCCAGGCCCAAATCAGTATTAATGAAAACCGCCTGACTTTGCCGGATCAGGATAATGCGCTGGCCTATTACCGGAAGGTTCTACAGATAGATCCGGATGATCAGGCCGCCAGGCAGGGAATCTCCCGCATTAGCGACAAGTACAAAACCATGGCATTAGACGCCCAGAAAAAAAACAAATACAACGAGGCGGTCCAGCTGATCGCAAAAGCCCGATCGATTGTCCAAAACGACCCGGGTTTACAGATAACCGAGTGGCTTATCTTAGGGGATATGTATGCTTCAATGGGACAGTTCAATACGCCTGAAAATAAAAATGCCCGGCATTTTTATCAAAAAATTCTGGCACAATCTCCTCAAAACAAGCAGGGAATCTTGCGGATCGCCAAACTTAAAATGCTCATTCCTCTTTATCAGGTCCGACAGACAGATACGATTTCTGAAAAAATGCCTGCCTACAAAACACTCCTTTCAGAGTTGGATTCCGCCATTACCGAACATGGCCCGGAGAATATGGCAGATTTAACGCATCAGGTGACTGACCAGATAAAAGAAGACATGCAAGCCCAAAAGAAACGGAAGCAGACCATTCCGGCAGAATTCATGACGCTGGTATCCAGTCATTTCCCTGACGAGAATGAAATTTTTAATACACAGTATGAAATATTGATTGCAAAAGGTGCTGAAAGTACTTCGAAAATGGAAAAAACGGAGTATTACTTAAAGGCACTGAAACTAAACCCGGTCCCTTTACCGGCAAAAGAAAAAATTGAAAAGATTGCAAACGATCTGGACAACCAGGGAAAAACAAATGACGCCCAGGCTGTATTGAAACAGGCCATGGATATCGCTCCGAAACATGCACCGTTTAATGAGATGTTTCAAACGAACCGGAAAATTCAGGATACAAAAGCGGAAATCTTCACCTTGCTGTTAAAAATCAAACGGATCCATACATTATCGGAAAAAGTTGAGCTTTATCACGCGGTATTTTCAAAGCTGAAATCCTCTACCAAGCGGTTTGGCCAAAAAAAAATAAAGAATTTGAAAAATGATGTAACCGACCAGATTAAAACCGATATTAAAGCCAGAAAAAACAGCCGACAAACAATCCCGGTAAAATTCATGACGCTGGTTGAAAATGATTTTCCCGAAATGAATGCGTATGTGGTCAATGCCCAATATGAAATATTGATTGGAAATGGCGATAAAAGCGCCTCAAAAAAGGAAAAAGCGGAGTATTACCTGAACGCTTTGAAATTAGATAAAAAACGGGTGAAAGCAAAAAACAGCATTATTTTGCTTGCGAAAAATCTGGACAAAAATAAACACAATGAAGAGGCGGTGGCTGTTTTACAAAAGGCGACGGCTGTTTCACCAAATGATTTGATATTTCGTCAATTATCTGACAAAATCAAACATATGGTTGAAGTATTTGCCACAATTTCCGGATGTGCGAAAGAGAACAGGATTACTAAGGTACCGGTTTCCATTGAGAATCTGAATCTTTGCATTCATTACCGGAATCTGGACCCTGACAGCGTAGTCAATATTGTCTTAACTCAAAAAAACGGCCAGGCCATGGAAATCCCCGTGGTCTTAGATGAGAGTTCCGGCAGTAAACCAATGGACATCGTCGCCCCGATCGAAGGATTCGCGCTGGGCGAATACTCGATTTCAATCAGACAAGACGAAAAAATATTATCAGAAGCACTGATACAATTTATACCCAAACGGAGGTAAATTTTATGCGATGGATATTTCTGTTTATTCTGGTTGCCATGACAACCATCGGATGCGCTGCGAATTGTCAAAAAGTTCAACAGCAGTTGGATGCATGCCAGGCAAAACTGACGGATAATGATTTTGTCATCAAAAAACAGGAATCGACAATCCGGCAGAAGAATCAGGATATCGCCGAACAAAAAGAGGCCATTGAAAAGATGGGCATCGATATTGCCGAGTTAAACAGGCGGTTAAATATCAGTTACAATGAAAAAGGACGATATGATGAACGCATCAAAAACATTGCGTCCTCAGTCCGGGAATACATCAAACAGCAAATGCGGGACAATCGCAACTTCCTAACCGGAATCGCCTTGGAAGACTTTATCGGCAATGAATTAATCGAAAGAGCCCATTCCGGTGATGAGAAAATGCTTATTATTGACATGGCCCACCCCATTCCCAGCGGCGGACAGATAAACGGAATCAGCGGATATTTTACAGTTTCAGCCAACATTACCATTAAATTACTCCGCCCGGTGGGCAATGACTATATAGTAATCTACGACAAGCAGATACGGGTTGATGCAGATGAACCCGGTAAAAAATATATCGATTTTGGCAGCCCGTTTATTGCAAAAAAAGGCGATGTGATTGCCTTCTATTTTCCCGGCCCCGTCAATGTACCATATGACAGCGATATCGGCACTAATACATATTCAAAGATGAAATCGGATAAATACGCACACGGGGACCGGATCGCAGCTGAAGATATTTGGCAAAGCGACCAGGTCAAAAGAAAGTATTCTTTAAATTACTATGGCATTTTTTATACAAGGGTTGATTCAGAATAAGGAATAATCAAAACTGCTGATTATTTAATGAAAATAGAGACATGGCCCAGCAAACAAAACATTTAACAATATTATTTGCTGATATTTCAAAAAGTTCTGTTATTTATGAACGATTGGGAGATCAGGCAGCGCAGGAGATTGTCGGAACGATACTGAATCGTCTGACTGATTTAACGGTTAAATTTGAAGGAAAAGTAATTAAGACTGTTGGCGATGCGATTATCTCTACTTTTCCTTCAACCGACGATTCAATTGAAGCTGCCAAATCCATGCAACTTGCAATGTCAGACGACTGTACCCCTCTCCAGATCAACATACACATCGGGATTCATCATGGCCCGGTTGTTATTGATAATGAAGATATTTTTGGCGATGCGGTCAATGTAGCCTCACGGGTAGTTGATTATGCCAATCCGCGACAAATTGTCGCCACCCGGGCTGCGGTTAAAAATCTGCCGGAGGACTCCAGCCATTTTACAAAATACATCACCAAAATAACAGCCAAAAATATTTCCGGTGAACTGGAACTGTTTGAAATTATCTATGAAGACCAGAACACGACAATGGTGATCGACTGCCGGGAACTCTCAAAAGCCATTCGTTCCAGCCTGTATCTGATGAGGGGCGACCACCTCATTGTTGTGGATGTCCAAAAACCTGTGGTCTCCATCGGCCGTGAGGATTTTAATGACATTACCATTCAATATTCATGGATTTCCAGGACCCACGCATATATTGAAAACCAAAATGGCGTGTTCATGATAAAGGACAAAAGCACCAACGGGACTTTTATATATCCGCAAGATGCCGATCCCATATACGTAAATAAAGGGGAACACCCGCTGTCCGGAAAAGGGCTGATTATTTTTGGCCGGGAAAAAGAACACAAGATGACCAGTGTCCTAACGGACACGATTGAATACAACATCAAATAACATCAGAACGGGAGGAGGCCACGATGATGGAAAAAAAATTTAAACAGGTCTGTGAATGTGAAAATTGCGGAAACGAAGCAGAAATGACCATCACCTGCACACTCATACCGGAAGAAGATGAATCTACTCCAAAAGCAAAGACTGTAGCGCCTTCGGATCATAATCATAAAAAAATTAAAGGACACGCAGTATGCAGTCAGTGCGGCGGAGAAGCAGATATATGGATTGATGATATTGAAAACCTTCAGGAAATCTGATCCACCCATTCGCTGTGTTATAAGTGCTTCGCAGTAACAGACTACAACATCACTCCTTTTTAAAATATAATCTGACTTTCATTATACCGAAATTTCCGACACCTGTTAATCCACTTCGTGAAAGGAAATAAATATGGAAGATTCCAAAAAGATCATCAACACCGGCTTAAGGGGTGTCACCGTTGCCAGTACCCGAATCAGCCATGTGGATGGCGAGGCAGGAAAGCTGATTTACCGGGGATATCCGATCTTTGACTTGTCTGATAAAACCAGCTACGAAGAAATCGTACACCTGCTGTTGCATGAATCCCTGCCTGATGAACAACAACTCATCGCAATAAATGACAGACTGGTCGCCAATCGTACGATTCCTGAAAGCCTGATTGCTGCTTTAAAAACCCAGCCTGACAATGCATTACCCATGGATATCCTGCAAACAGCAATCCCTATGCTGGCCAACAATGATCCCAATGCAGCGGAGGTGACCATTGAAAATGCGCAGCGCATTGCCGAAAGCCTGATTGCCAAAATCGCCACGATTGCAGCTGCCTGGCACCGCATCCGGAACCATTTGGAACCGGTGCCCCCGGACCCCGGGTTGGACCATGCGGCAAATTTTCTATATATGATGAACGGTAAAAAAGCCGAAGATGTCACCGCCCGTTTTTTTAACGTCTGCCTGGTACTTCATGCCGAGCATTCATTTAACGCATCCACCTTTTCGGCACGGCAGATTGCCTCCACCCGGGCGCACATGTATGCCTCAGTCGCCGGGGCAGTCGGCTCCCTTTCCGGAGAACTGCATGGCGGTGCCAACACCCGTGTTATGCAGATGCTTGAAAAAATTAATTCCATTAATGCTATTGACGATTACATCACAAACGTTCTGGATACCGGCGGTAAACTCATGGGACTGGGCCATGCGGTATATAAAACCGGCGATCCCAGGGCTCGGATACTGGCCCCCATGTCCAGACAACTCGGAGAAATTACCGGCAATCCCAAATGGTATGACATGTCCGTCACTTTGGAAGAAAAGGGGAAAAAGGCATTTAAAAAAAAGAAAGGGATTGATATTTATCCGAATGTCGATTTTTACAGTGCGTCCCTGTATCATTACATGGGTATTCCCGCAGATCTATTCACGCCGGTCTTTGCTATTTCAAGGATTGCCGGGTGGACTGCCCATGTGATTGAAGAACAGTTTGGGGGTGCGGATGCCAAACCGGTGCTTTACCGGCCTGCTTCCGACTATATCGGCGAATACTGCGGCCCGGAGGAATGTGCGTTTGTTCCATTAGACGATCGTTAAATAAAGCAGGAGCGGTTTATTATGAGCCAGACAATAACACTGATTCCCGGCGACGGCATCGGGCCGGAAATCGCGGAAGTGGTTAAAACATGTGTGGCCGCACTGGGTATCGACATCGACTGGGACATTCAGCACGCCGGCGGCGCGATGATTGAAAAAGAAAACACCCCCCTGCCCGATCGGGTACTGGATTCCATCCGGCAAAACCGGATCGCCCTGAAAGGTCCTGTTGAAACACCTGTGGGCAGAGGATTCAGGAGTGTCAATGTAAAGCTCCGGCAGGATCTGGATCTGTATGCCTGCGTCAGACCATGCAAATATTACGAAGGCATTCAAAGCCGCATCACGAACCCGGAATCCATTGACCTGATTATTGTCAGGGAAAATACGGAAGACCTGTATGCCGGCATCGAATTCATGGACAGCTGCGGCGAAGAAGCGCCGTTTTTAAAATTTTTAAAAGAGCAGAAAGGAATCGAACTGGGCTGTGACACCGGTATCAGCATCAAGCCCATTTCCATTTCCGGCTCCGAAAGAATCGTCACTTTTGCATTTGAATACGCCAAGAAACATGGCCGTAAAAAAGTGACCGCCATTGACAAAGCCAATATCATGAAATTCAGTGACGGTCTCTTTATGCGGGCCGCCGAAGCAGTCAGCCAAAAATACCCGGCCTTCATCTACGAGCATAAACTGGTGGATAACATGTGCATGCAGCTCGTCCAGTACCCTGAAAAATATGATGTACTGGTGCTACCCAATCTTTACGGCGACATCATATCCGATCTGGCTGCCGGTATTATCGGTGGCCTGGGAGTCGCGCCGGGCGCTAATATAGGTAATGACTATGCCGTGTTTGAAGCCACCCACGGCAGCGCCCCGGACATTGCCGGCCAGAACAAGGTCAACCCCACAGGCATCCTGCTGTCAACCGTGCTAATGCTAAAATACATGGGTCTGTCCGATGCCTCAGGCCACATGGAGCAGGCCATCGCAGCCGTTATCCGGGAAGGAAAACGAGTCACCGCTGATTTGAAGAAAGCCGATTCACCGCATCCGCCGGTGGGAACCCGGGAAATGGGAGATGCCATTGTAGAAAAAATAAATTCTTTATGAATAATACGGATCAGGTATTCTGCCGCACCATTTGCCGTATTACATACGGCAAAATCCCGCCGTGGCGATAATATTCCACTTCAACCACCGAGTCCAGACGCAGAATAGTTTTAAATTCCTTAATGTTTCCACCGTTTAATGCCGCTTTGACCACAATCTCCTGGCCGGGCGTTATCTTTTCACCCAGATCCTGTATTTCAAACACTTCTTCCCCGGTGAGTTCCAGCGTACCCGCATCCTGCCCTTCTAAAAACTGGAGGGGCAGCACACCCATGGCCACCAGGTTACTGCGGTGAATCCGCTCAAAACTTTCCGCCATCACTGCGCTCACGCCCAACAGAAGCGTTCCTTTAGCGGCCCAGTCTCGGGAACTGCCGGTACCGTATTCCTTGCCGGCAATGACAACCAGGGAAATTTTTTCCTTCTGGTAAGCCATGGCCGCATCATAGATGGACATGATTTTTCCGGACACCAAATGCTTCGTCCACCCGCCTTCAGTACCAGGCGCCAGATAATTTTTCAGGCG
>JAJRPH010000088.1 GCA_024280875.1 Deltaproteobacteria bacterium
ACCGGATCAATGCCGCCAATGTCATGATCGTGGGCAGTCAGGAGATTGATGACGGCGCGGTGCTTTTAAGAAATATGCTGACCAAGGAACAGGTAACCATCCCCATTGAAGGGATGGTCAATCATATTAAAAAATATCTGACAAATTAGGTATAGCTGGTTGAAAGGAGTTATTCAGTGACAGAATCATTGGGAGATATGCGGCGAACGCATCATTGCAAAGAGCTGAGTTCAGCAAATATCGGGAATGAAGTGGTATTGATGGGATGGGTACAGCGCCGCCGTGATCATGGCGGTGTTATTTTTATTGATTTAAGGGATATTAACGGTCTTACCCAGGTGGTGTTTAACCCGGAACACCACCTGGAAGTTCATGAAAAAGCCCATGATGTCCGGAGCGAGTTTGTTATAGCCGTCAAAGGAAAGGTGGAAAAACGGCCGGAAGGAATGACCAATCCTGATTTGGGTACCGGTGAAATCGAGGTAATGGTCAATGAGTTAAAAATTTTAAACCAGGCACAGACCCCGCCGTTCATGATTGAAGATGATATTGATGTTTCTGAAAGTATCCGTCTGCAGCACCGCCATATTGATCTGCGGCGGCCCAAAATTCAGAAGAATATTATCGCCCGCCACAAGGCGAGCGCCGCGATTCGAAATTATATGAACAAAAACGGATTTTTAGATATTGAAACCCCTGTTTTAACTAAAAGTACACCGGAAGGTGCGCGGGATTACCTGGTGCCCAGCCGGATCAGTCAGGGGATGTTTTATGCGCTTCCCCAGTCTCCCCAGCTGTTTAAACAGCTGTTGATGATATCCGGGTTTGACCGCTATTACCAGATTGTTCGGTGTTTTCGGGATGAAGATCTCCGGGCCGACCGTCAGCCGGAATTTACCCAGGTGGATATGGAGATGTCCTTTGTGGGCGAAGAAGATGTCATGGCCATTGCCGAGGGCCTGGTGTCGGCGGTTTTCAAGGAAGTCCTGGATATCACCCTGGATACGCCGTTTAAACGGATGACTTACAAGGAATCCATGGACCGGTTCGGGCTGGATCGGCCGGATCTTCGGTTCGGACTGGAATTAAAGGATATTTCAGACATTGTCGGCGGTTCCGGGTTTAAGGTGTTTGCCAATGTGGTGAAAAAAGGCGGCATGGTCAAAGCGCTGAATGCCAAAAGATGTGAAAATTTCAGCCGAAAAGAAATTGATGATTTAACCGATTTTGTCGGCGTGTACCGCGCCAAGGGACTGGCCTGGATCAAGGTCCGGGAAAATGAATGGCAGTCGCCTATTGTCAAGTTTTTTTCAGATGAAGAAAAACAGCAGATGGCGGATCGATTGAACATGGAACAGGGGGACCTGATATTTTTCGTTGCCGATCAGCCGAAAATCACCAATGACGCCCTGGGTAATCTCAGGAATCATCTGGGGGCAAAGCTGGGTCTGATGGATCCGAATGAATTCAATTTTGTATGGGTCACCCATTTTCCGATGTTTGAATATGATGAAGCGGAAAAGCGTTATCAGGCCCTGCATCACCCGTTTACATCGCCACAGGAATCCGATTACGACCTTTTGGAAACAGATCCTCTGGCGATGAATTCAAGAGCCTATGACATGGTCTTGAATGGATCGGAAATCGGCGGCGGCAGTATTCGTATGCATCAAAAGGACCTGCAGATCAAGGTACTTAAAGCTCTGGGTATGGGAAAAGAGGAATATGAGGAAAAATTCGGGTTCCTGATTGCAGCACTGGATTCCGGTGCACCGCCCCATGGCGGACTGGCGTTCGGCCTGGATCGCCTGATGATGATCCTTTGCGGCAGCGACTCGATTCGGGAAGTCATACCGTTTCCGAAAACCCAGAAAGGCGCCTGTCTGCTGACCGATGCCCCGTCTTCAGCAGCATCTGAACAGTTGATAGAGCTTGCGATAAAAGTTGATCTCGAATAAGGAGATGATATCCATATGCCGCACATGATCGAACAAAAGCTGAAAGATCTTGAAGCCGAGGGCGTTAATAAAGTCAAAATCGCCTTAACGGACATTGACGGAGTCTTAAGGGGAAAGTATATTTCCCTGAAAAAATTTAAATCCGTGGCCAGGGCCTTCGGCGGATTTTGCGATTGTGTGCTGGGTTGGGATTGTGAGGATCAGCTTTATGACAATGCAACGTTCACAGGATGGCACACCGCTTTTCCGGATGCGTTGTTTAAAATCGATTTGTCCACGGAAAGGCGGTTGCCGGAAGAAGCCGATGTCCCGTTTTTTCTGGGCGAATTTGTGCATCAAAACGATGACCTGCATCCCATTTGCCCCCGGTCACTGCTGCGGCGGGTGTTAAAGCGTGCGGAAAGTATGGGGTTTGGTGTCAGGTATTCGTTTGAATATGAGTTTTTTGTTTTTAAGGAAACCCCTCATAGTATCAGGGAAAAAAATTATCAGGATCTGACGCCCCTGTCTCCGGGAATGTTCGGGTATTCGATTTTAAGAAATGTGTGGCTGTCCGAGCTGTTCAACGAGTTTATCGATTATTTTAAAAAGCTTGATATTGAAATTGAGGGTCTCCATTGTGAAACCGGGCCGGGTGTCTGGGAGGCCGCCATTGAATATGACTCAGGAATTATCCCGGCAGATAAAGCCAACCTGTTCAAAACCCTGTCAAAAACCTTTTTCCAGAAACGAGAGATGATCGCCACGTTTATGGCCAAGTGGTCCATGGACTATCCCGGCCAGAGCGGTCATATGCATCTGTCCCTGTATGACTTGAAAACAGGAGAGCCTGTTTTTCATGATGCCGGTCAGCCTGACTGCATGAGTGAACTCATGCGTCATAATATTGCCGGTGTTGAGAAATATTTGAAATCGTTTCTGGTCATGTCCGCCCCGACGATTAACAGCTACACCCGGTTGACCAAAGGCGCCTGGGCGCCCACGTCGGCAACATGGGGCATTGATAACCGGACAACAGCTCTGCGGGCCATCTTAGGGGATGCCAATTCCCAGCGGATGGAATTTAGAGTCGGTGCGGCGGACGGCAATCCCTACCTGACGGCGGCTGCTGTCATCGGGGCCGGTCTTAAGGGGATTGAGAAAAAACTCAAACTCGGTGATCCGATTGCCGG
>JAJRPH010000089.1 GCA_024280875.1 Deltaproteobacteria bacterium
GAGATACTGATCTCATCAATTTGAATTGATTTTTCATCAATCGCCCGAACCCCGGACGGATTTTCGGTTTCGGCCTTCGGCTTCGGTGTGCCAATTAAGATTGTTTCTTCAATTACAGGGGCATCATCTTCTGTTCCGAAATAATGATCAAGTTCCTGGCTGATATCTGCTTCAAGGTTATCATCTTCCATATCAGCATCGGCGGAAAGATCATCCGGTTCCGGTTCTTCAGAAACAATGCCGCCATGCCCATCAGCAGATGCCTCAATACCCGAAATGGTTTCAGAAAGGTCAAGCACTCTTTCGTCCTCCTGAAGGACATCGCGGATCGCACCGGTAAATCCGACAAATGCCTTACCGATAATTTCTTCAGTTAGTTCCACAATTACATCATCTTCAGGGGAGATGCCGATAGCTATATCTGAAAGTTCAATAATGTCCGGATCCATTTCGGAACTCTCTTTTTCGTTTTCAGCTTCAGCCGGCATTCGCTTTTCACTGTCATGATCCTTTTCATAATTTTCAGTCATTATACTCCCCTGTTCCGAAGTCGGATTAATGATGGCTTCGTAAAAAGTCCAAATTCTTTATTGCGCTACATCCTTCGTTTCTTCATGGTACGCTAAGTACAAATCATCACTCAGGATTTGCGCGCCTCGAATTTGGATCTTTTTTCTTTGCCATCAGAATCTGACTTTTTAAATTAATCGAATTTTCGATATTTAATTACCATAATGGCCATTTAGTGTCAAGGAAATTGCTTGCCTGAAAACCATCACAAAACCTGTAAACAAAAGGATTTTAAAGGGCATTAAACAGCATATTGACTGCCATGAACAATAATAATTTACAAAATTCACATTTGATATATTATACTTTTATTTTTGCTTTTAAATACAAAAGATCGGGCATACGTCATGGCAATGAAAAGATTTTTTATAGAGCATTCTGAAATTTTGAAAGACTCTCCGATTATTGATGGCCGGGACGCCCATCATATCATAAAGGTTTTCCGTTTGAGACTTAAGGACCACATGCTACTCATTGACGGGTCCGGTATGGAATACGAAGCTGAAATCACCGGTTTATCAAAAAGCAAAGTAACCGTTTCGATTATCAGAGAATATTCAACAGATACGGAATCCCCTGTTCATATTACGGTCGGCCAGTGTTATTTAAAAGACAAAAAAATGGATACGCTGATTCGCCACCTGACGGAAGTCGGCATTGCCAAATGGATGCCGATCGTCAGTGAGTATTCAGTCCCGCAGCCGGACAGCAAAAAAATGGATCTCAGAACCCAGCGATGGGACATGATTGCAAAAGAGGCTGTAAAACAATGCTGCAGAACACGAGTGCCTGAGATAGTGCCCCCTGTCCCATTTCTACAGGCTGTTGGAGATAACAGCAGCATGGATTTAAAAATTATTTTTTATGAAGAAGAAACGGTTTCATTGGCCAAAACAATGGTTTCGTTGAATCAAAATCCATTGGATATTTTTGTTCTTCTCGGCCCGGAAGGCGGATTTTCAAGTAAAGAGATAGAGTTGGCAAAATCTAACGGATTTATTATTGCCTCTTTGGGCCCCCGAATTTTACGGGCGGAAACTGCGTCAATTTCAGCCTGCACATTAATTCAGCATCTATTTGGTGATATGCGTTAAAAAACCCTTGACAGGGTTACCTGTTTTGCATAATACAACAAATACTTTTCATGCCGAGGTAGCTCAGTCGGTAGAGCAGGGGACTGAAAATCCCCGTGTCGGCAGTTCGATTCTGTCCCTCGGCACCACAAGTAGCAATAGTTTAAGGCGATCAAGAAATTGATCGCCTTTTCTATTTTCTGGATTGTCCCCATACTGTCCCACGGCAGTTTGGTTAATATAATATTTTTGAGTCCGGATATTTTCTTTTCCATTTTTTCCAGCGAATGTCATTTGACTCTAACTTTGGCAGCCAACGTTTAAGTAATATGCAGCACAATGTTTGTCCATTGGTGACCGACAACAAATCCTTTGCCATGATTAAAACGTTTTGAATTTTCAGTATGCAAGCTTGATCGATTCTGGATTGTGGCGTCAACAGAAATAGCAATATTCCAAGGCAATTTGCTGGTAGACAATCCTTTGTTTATTTTAGCAAATTGCTGGGCCTGTTTTTTCGACAGCTCACTTAGGGCATAAACAGCGACCTTTGAGTTATCCTTTAAAAAATAATGGAATCTGGATTTGGATGAGTCTGAAAATCTTGCGGCGGCAGTTAGCGTATGTTTTCTTGAAGAAGCCATAAGAAAAATAAGATATGCCGTAATAACAGGATGTAATCGCCTTGAAGCTTTAATTTGTTTTGAAATCCAGTTTGAAAGTTTGCTGTAATTCATAAGTCACCTCCATGCAGTATAAATTAACTGCCGGAGGCATCCGTAACATACTGTATTACTATCAAAAAGTCTGGATCTTTTTTAAATCATTGAAATTATTATATATTTGATATTGATTCAAAGTTCTGATATAGGATTGTTAACCTCCCTGACAAAAAACAACTTCGCTGTAACCAACCAGCGTTGCTTAAAATTGCGTGGATACGCACAGGGAGGCCTTTTTTTGCCAATGCTTTGGGAATCAGGCCTTCACAATCGGCTCTCCCTTTAAAGGCTGAATTGATAAGGGCGTATAAGGATTTAGTGAAAATTCCATTTAACATTTAAGAATAACCATAAATTCGGTTAACCGTGATGAAACAGCATCAAAAAATTCAAGTACTCCGTTTTCAATGGATTATTTTTCTGAAAAGAAACATTTCAAGAATAAAAAAGAGGCGACCGGTCACGGCGCACCCCTTTTTTTAAAATAACCAACTAATAATACGTAATTTTTTTACTGCCACTTCGTGAGTTACTAAGTCTGATACTTAAAGGACAGTTTAACCGTTGCCCGGTACAAGGCCACTTTGCCATCCTCAATTTTCATGTCCAAATCTTTAATTTCGGCAACCCTTGTATCTCTTAGTGATTGGGCCGCGGTTTCTACAGCTGTTTTTGCTGCATCTTCCCAGGACGTTGAACTGGTTCCTACCATTTCAATAAATTTGTAAACACTGCCGCTCATGATCGCCTCCTTACTTTTAAAAGTTTAAAGTTTTGTTCAGCGTAATTGAACTTGAATATACCGGTTGAACTCTAAGATACCGATGAGATAAAAGATTGAATACTGGTGAGTGGATTTATAATCATCAAAGTTGTTTATTTATTAAATACTACAAAAGCCGTTTATTGTCTATATATATTTTTTTAATAATGCCCTCTCGATTAAATTTTGGGACATGCCCTTGCATTGTCACAGGGATATGATTATAATTTTAACATCATGGAAATAATTAATGAAAAAATACCCAATCCAAAAGAGATTGAAAAAGAAATTAGCGATTTTCTGAATAAAAAATACGGCGATCAGGTCAAAATGGTTTCTCCCATTGTTCTACCTCACGCCGATCATTCAGAAACCGATGATCTTTCTCATAAAAAAATCAATCCCATTAACTTTGATTTAAAGCCGGAAGAACTGATTGCCTGGCTGGATCAATATGTCATCAAACAGGATCTGGCCAAGCAGGTTTTAGCCACCAAGGTCTGTACCCATTTTAACCGTGTCAAATATCAAAAATCGGCTAAAGGTGAAGGCCTGAACATCTCCGGCGGAATAAAAAACAATGTCCTCATGCTTGGGCCGACCGGTGTCGGCAAAACGTATATCATAAAACTGATTGCCAATAAACTGGGAGTCCCTTTTGTTAAGGGTGACGCGACCAAATTCAGCGAAACCGGTTATGTGGGCGGCGATGTGGAAGACCTGGTGCGGGATCTGGTCAGAGAAAGCGATAATGACCTCGAACGTGCGGAATACGGCATTATTTATATTGATGAAATTGATAAAATCGCTTCCAGCGGAAACCTGATCGGTGCGGATGTATCCCGAACCGGTGTTCAGCGTGCCCTGCTCAAACCCATGGAAGAAACGGATGTTGAGCTGAAAGTACCCCATGATCCCATTTCAATGATCCAGGAAGTGGAACAATTCAGGAAAACCGGCAAGCGGGAAAAACGCTCGATTAATACAAAAAATATTTTATTCATCATGAGCGGCGCTTTTTCCGGATTAGACGATATTATAAAAAAAAGGACCACAACACAGAAAATAGGATTCGGTTCTCGCGGAAAAATCTCTCAATCAAAATCCGACCTGATCAGGCAGGTAAAGGCCGAAGATTTGATCAGTTATGGATTTGAATCGGAATTTGTCGGTCGTCTCCCGGTAAAGGCTATTTTTCAACGTCTCAAAGAAGAAGACCTGCTTAAAATTCTGCAAACCCCCAATAACCCGGTCATGCTCAACAAAAAACTTGATTTCGCGACATACGGCATTGACATCAAATTTTCAAACGACGCGTTGAAACTGCTGGCCCAAAAAGCATATACCGAGAATACGGGTGCCAGGGGTCTGGTCAGTGTCATTGAGCAGATATTAATCCCCTTTGAAACTAAACTGCCGTCCACCAACATCAAACGCTTTCCGGTTACCGTGTCGGTTATTGAAAACCCGGCACACACGTTAAGCACATGGCTTACCCGGGAAAACGATACCCTGCGTCTTGAAACCTTTAACGCAATCGCGCTTGAGAATAAACAGTCTGTCATCGATTATCTGAATGATAATCGCGTCAACATTACCCATCAATATGAGTTGCCATTGTCCGCCTGTCGTATTGATAAAATTTCGGACTATTACTGCAATAATGTGACGGAAATCGGAAGTTCGGTTAAAAAAATCAAATTCTTTTATGATAAAATAAAAAAAATTGAATTAGACTTTTACAGCAAACATGATATCAACATCGTACTGGAAGAAGACGCTGTTGACACAATTCTGGAACGACTGGCAAGCGGTACTGTGGATATCAAAGATGTTTATGAAAAGATATCCGCAGATTTTGAATATGGTTTTAAGCTGATCAGAGAAAAAACCCAGCGCAACCGTTTTTTCCTGTCAAAAAGTGCCTTAACCAATCCGGAAAATTTTTTAAATCAGATTATTAAATCAGAATTCAATAAAAAAGATATCCAGAAAATGTATTCGTTGAGTCAGCCGGATTTCAAAGAAAGCGATTAAGACTGAAATATTAAATATATATCACGAATCATCAACCCATACAGGCAATAATATTTTTATTCCTGTTCAATACAAATTCGGAGTAACCCCTTATGATAGGAATATCAAAGCTATACTGCGGCACCGTCGAACCTTCGGATGCGCTTCGTTACAGCCGCCAATCCAAAGACCTCCCGTCTCACCTGCTCCAGTTCTCTATTGATAAAAAGCCGGTGGTTGTCTGGAATATTACCCGGCAGTGCAACTTAAAATGTGTTCACTGTTATGCCCATGCAAAAGCCACCCTTCAGGAAAAGGAACTGTCCACCGAGCAGGGGAAACAACTAATCGACGATCTCTCCGCAATGGGCGTCCCGGTGCTTCTCTTTTCCGGCGGCGAACCCCTGATGCGGAAAGACCTGCCGGAACTTGCCGGGTACGCTGTTAAAAAGGGAATGCGCGCGGTGATCTCCACCAACGGGACATTAATTGACAGGGAGACAGCCCGTGTTCTTAAAGACATTGGCCTTTCCTATGTCGGGATCAGCCTTGACGGTACCAAAGACATCAATGACAAGTTCAGAGGTGTGAACGGCGCTTTTGACACAGCCCTGAAAGGTATCAAAAACAGTCAGGAGGCCGGCATTAAGGTGGGGCTCCGGTTTACCATCAACCGCTTCAATGTGGATAAAATTCCGGCCCTGTTTGACATTTTGGAAGAACGGGAGATTCCCCGAATCTGTTTTTATCACCTGGTTTATGCCGGCAGAGGCTCGGAACTGGTCAATGACGACCTCTCGCTTGAGGAAACCCGAAAAGCGGTTGATCTCATTATTGACCGCACCAAGCGGCTGCATGATATGGGCAAGGAAAAAGAGGTCCTGACTGTCGATAACCATGCGGACGGACCGTATATCTACCTTCGTATGCTGAAGGAAGACCCCCGGCGGGCAGCGGAAGTGCTGGAACTGCTTAAAATGAATGAGGGAAATAATTCCGGCCGGGGAATCGGCTGTA
>JAJRPH010000090.1 GCA_024280875.1 Deltaproteobacteria bacterium
AGTATGAAGCGGAACAATCACCACGGCATCCGGTGTTTCAAAGTGTCCGGAAACACATTTGGGCGGATCATTGCGCGATGCCAGGCTCCAGACCTTTTTCCGGCCATTGGTATCTGAATAAGTTATTTCAAACATATTCAGATGAAAATAATCGGTTATTTTTTTAACAAATTCAATTTTCACCGACAAACTCCCCATCATGCATGGTTGCCAATCAAAAAGTCTGCTTATTCCATCCAAACATATTCCCGTTAATATCGGCAAAATCAATGTAGACCCGGTCGGAAGGAACATTAATAGCGGTTTCAATAAACCCACAAACCGCTTTGGCATATTCCGGGCACTTTTCCGGTATGAGCCCGATACTTTTAATCTCAAGATATGCGGTCGGCGACGTGTTTTCATTAAACATCATTGCAATACTGTGAACCACCGATACCATAATGACCCGTTGAGGTTTGTCCAGCAGTCCGGATAAAAACGCTGACGCGTCTCTGGAGAACTTTTCTACACCGGCATTATCAAGTTTTTGGTTGGTTTCAATTTTAAAATACGGCATATCGTCTCCTTTAAAAAAAATATGTTCTATTACAGCGCTGGGATCACCTGAGAATCAAATTAAAACGAATACATGCTTAATTCAAGCAGACATTCAAAGATCCCAAACCGATCAGGCCTTCCGCCAGGGCCAATGCATAAGCATTTTCTTTAATCCATTGATGATAACACCGGATAAACACCGGGTTATGAAATGTAATACTTTCCCCGATACAATTCAAATCATTATTGATTCGCCAATACAGATACATAATCCCTCCTTTAAAATTAAAAAACCCGAATCGAAAAAATCGACCCGGGATATCCCTTTTATCTCCAAGATGCGACAGATCATTGCTATTCCCATAACAAATAATCCACTGATCAGGCAGGTCTTCTGACTTTCGGCTCAACCTACTTGCCGCGCCTTCCCGTTTAGATAAAAACAGTGGCATATTTTGCGGCGTTCGTCACCGATTACAGCGGCGGGCCCGTTCCTGAATTCCACAGGATTCCCTTTTAAGTTTCGGCATCACCTGATCAGCACATAAAATTAAACTCCTTTTTACAAAATAAGAATCACCTAAAATTGTCAATATAAATCCAATAACAGATCACCCTTTTTCCAAAAAGGGATATCATGCCCACTTACTCAGCGGCTCGGAAGATTTCATTAAAAACTTAATAAATTCTTTTGGATGGACTTTAACAATCAGAAAAAAAATTTTCCAAGAGCATTTCACCAATCGCAGCAGACCAACCCGATGCGCCTTAAAAGTGAGTCTGAGGCGAGGCCACTCGAAATGATATTCTCAAAAAAAGCATGGGTATTCAAAATTAACCAAAATACGGGGACTATTGGGATAACCAATTTTTTCTCCAAAAAAAAGGGGTTAAATTTTCATTTAACCCCTTGATTTTACTATGGCACGCCCGGAGGGATTCGAACCCCCGGCCTACGGATTCGAAGTCCGGCGCTCTATCCAGCTGAGCTACGGGCGCGTAAGCAACAAAACCGTTGCAGCCTGATTCCTGCAACGGTCATTCTGATGGGGTGAGTGATGGGACTTGAACCCACGGCCCCCTGGGCCACAACCAGGTGCTCTACCAACTGAGCTACACCCACCATAGAAAGTAGCAATACTTAACAGACCGTTTTTATCTTTTCAAGAGATTTTTATTATAATTCTAAAATTATGGGACCGCAATACCTGTTTTGCAATGATGAGAAGAAAGTTGTTATTGACCATAGATTCTATTTTTATTACATTTTTTTATTCAAATGCATTTGAATAAAGAGGTACCCACATGAATAAATATATGATTTTTTTTGTCAGGGCTATTTTCAGCAGTGTTTTTGCCGTTGTGATCTGTAAAATATTTCGACCGGATGCCCAGATGCCTTTTATCGCCGGAATCGGAATTTTTTTATTGTGCGCATCCTATGGATTTGAATATTTCAGGAAGAGAAAACAGAAACTTAAAGGACAATAAAAAATTGAAACAGATTATTCTCGGCACCGCAGGACATATTGACCACGGCAAAACCAGCCTGATTAAAGCTATCAGCGGTTATGATACCGACCGATTAAAAGAAGAAAAGCAACGCGGCATTACCATTGAACTGGGCTTTGCCTCCTTAGACCTTCCCAGCGGGATTCATATCGGTATTGTCGATGTACCGGGACATGAAAAATTTGTAAAAAACATGGTGGCAGGGGCAACCGGGATCGATGTGGTAGCAATGATCATTGCCGCAGATGAAGGCGTCATGCCCCAAACCCGGGAGCACCTGGAAATTTGCACGCTTCTTGGCATTAAATACGGATTTATCGTGCTGACCAAGATTGATATGGTGGACGCTGAATGGGCGGAACTGGTCAAAGAAGACCTCCTCGAATTTGTCGAAGGCACGTTTCTGGAAAACGCGCCGGTCATTGCTGTGTCATCCGTTACTGGTGAAGGGATACCGGAATTCATTGCCGCGCTTGACAGTTTCTGTTCTAAAATATCGGTTAAAAAGCCGAGTGGCCTGTTCCGCCTTCCGGTGGACCGGGTTTTTACCATGAAAGGGTTTGGAACGGTCATTACCGGTACCCTGATATCCGGAAACATCTCGGTGGGTGAAACCGTCATGATTTATCCTGGGGACACAAAATCCAAAATCAGGGGGCTTCAGGTTCATGATCAACAGGTAACTACCGCCGAAGCCGGTATGCGGACCGCCATTAATTTCCAGGGGATTGAAAAGGCGACCGTCAACCGGGGAGATGTAATTGGTCGCTTAGAAACCCTGAAAAATTCCTATATGCTGGATGTCGAGCTTCACCTGCTGGAAAGCAATATCCGGCCGGTTAAGAATCGGGATCGTGTGAGACTGCATACCGGAACCTGTGAACTGCCCTGCAACGTAATCCTGTTGGACAGGGAAACATTAGAACCTGGAGAAATCGCTGTTGTCCAGCTGCGGCTTGATGCCCCGGTCGCGTGCGTGAAAGGCGACCGGTTTGTCATCCGAAGCTATTCCCCGGTGCGAACCCTGGGCGGCGGCCGGATATTGAATCCAATTCCAATCAAACACAAACGATTTAAAGAGGAAACAAACGCCGACCTTTACGCGCTCGCCAACGCAGACGAAGAAACACTCATTTTACTGCATGCCAAAAGCGCCGGTTATGCCGAAGTTACGTATGCGGACCTGCCTATTGTTACAAATCTTTCCGGAAAAAAGCTGGACAAATATCTGCAATTACTTTTGTCAAAACAGCTGCTCATTCAGACTGACAAGGAAAATAAACGCTATATCCACCAGAACACCTCTGAGACCTTTAAATTAAAGGTCTCAGAGCTCTTAGCCCTATATCATTCAAAACATCCTTTAAAAAATGGAATGCCCAAGGGAGAGCTGAAGTCCAAATTCCCGCCGATTATGAGTGACAAACTGTTCAATCACCTGCTGAATGCAATGATTAAATCCCGAGAAATTGCTTTATCGGACAACGATGTCCGACTGGCCGGCCATACAGTGAAACTGAAAGCAGATCAATCCGATATCAAAAAACAAATCATTGATACGTATTTAAACAGCGGACTTCAGCCGCCGTATTTCAAGGAGCTGTCAGGCACGCTGAAGATTGATCCCAAAGAGTCAAAAAATGTTCTCATGCTGCTTGTCAAGGAAGGTCCTATTGTTAAAGTCAAAGAGGATCTTTTTTTCCACGCAACAGTCATCACGGATTTGAAAAATCGACTGGTTGATTTTTTAAAATCAAACAGTGAAATCACGACCCCGCAATTTAAAGAGATGACAGGCGCATCAAGAAAGTATACAATACCCTTGCTGGAATTTTTTGATGATGAAAATTTAACTATCCGGGTTGGGGATATACGGCGACTTAGAAAGCAAT
>JAJRPH010000091.1 GCA_024280875.1 Deltaproteobacteria bacterium
TAGAAGTTCCCGACTCGGTGTACAAAAATCTTCAGCCCGGCTGGTGGCAGTTTAAACATGATTGATTTGTCTGTGTTTTTAATATTCAAAAAATATTTTTTGAAGAAGCGAAATGTAAGATGGGCGCTTCTTTTTCAATACTCTTTAATTTATAGACCCACCCCATCAGGTTTCCATCAGCCACTTTGTTTCCATTGGGAAGGGTCTTGGTCCCGTAAATCAGGTCATTGAATCTCGAAGGCAGAGTTTTTAAGAAATTACCGAGACCGGTGCTTCGAGTGCCGTCCATCGGCGAAACGCAGGTAATCAAGGCATCTGCCAGGCCGTCCAGTTTATTGGAAAGAATATTGCAAACAGCCATATACCCGCCCTGACAATATCCGTTGAGTGTCACCATTTTCCCGTGCTTTTCCTTTACCTTTGCACAGAAAAACTGAGTATCACGGGCATCATCCTCAAAGGTCATAATCTGAAACGCAGGCGTGGTTTGAATGTCCTTCATAATCCGGATATATGTCGGAACACCCTGATTGGCAAAGCTGTGCGCATAGCTCCTTTTTTCTTCCGGCAGAAATGCCAGAATGTTGCTCCCTAGAACAAACGGGGGAATGATAATCAATGGTTTGCCGTTTTCACGAATTTTAATTTTAGGATTCGTGGGCAAAATCTGATACAAAAAAAACCGATCGGTTTCCGCAAACTTAATATTTTTCCCACTCTCAAAATGGAACCCGTATTCCGGTTCAATGTCTGAAATAGCCTGAGGGACTTTTTGTGTTACATTTCTCACCATCTCCGACTGGCGGGAGAAAAATTCATCCAGTTTTTCACCTTTCAGATTAAAAATGTTATTATACCAAGCCGCTACAAAATTTTTCAGTTCCAGGCGATTATACGCATCGATTGCGTTTAAACTGCCGATCTGATACCTGAATAAAATATTCAGGTTGAACGCAAACAGATCCGTATAAGACTGAAGGTTGTCCGCCGGTGAATTTTTAAAAATTGCCGATGTCTCGGCATCACTGAAATAGAGGCTGGCGTTAAGAAATGGAATTAAGAATTCGTTATTATACCTGAAAAACCCGGCAAGAAGATTCTGGGCAGTTTCAATCTGGCCTGCAACACGGCTGGGATAAGAAACCATATCCTCAAACAGGTTGTTCATAGAACATCTGTTTATTTAAAGTCATAAAGTTCTTCAATTCTGGAATACCCTTCATCCATTGCTTTTTTAAAATCGTTCCTGGCCTTTTTATTGAATTGAATCGAGTCATTCCATGTTCTCTTCCCTTCCTTGGTGATCCACGGGAACTGGTTCAAAAAGCCGTTGAACATATTTTCAGTTTGATCCTGAACAATAACCATGGCGTTAAAGCTGTTGTCCAAAAATGTTTTTTGGAAACCGATCATTTGTTTTGCAATTTTTGTTGCCTCCATGTCGCATTCTCCTTTTGTTTTAATAGATTACCTCTCAATTGAAATCCAAAAACAAAAAAGGTTCAGTTACATTTGAGCAATTCATTCCAGGGCGTGCTTTTTTTGACTCACCGGCAACAACTACCAGTTGGACCCTTAAAGGGCGATTGGCTGAACAGAATATCAGGATTTCAATTATATTGTTTAACGTTTAACCAAAATATTAGTCTACTGAAATGCTTTGTCAAGAAAAAAACACCGCACTGCACAAAAGTATTGGCCCATAAGGACTAAAAGTAATATATCGTAATAATTGATAAAAATAATTATTTTTAGGAAATAGAAAGAATTAAAATTGATATTAACAGCAAAATTGCTGCGCTGTAACATTAAGCTCAAGTCTATCCGCGCGATGCAGACAATAACGAATTCCTGCGAATCCGACCGTAGCCGTCAACAGCTGTTTCTTCTTAAAATAAAAATATTGATCTGCTGATTTTTTTTAAAAACCGCATAAAAAAGAATGATAAAAAAAAGTATTGCACTCGCCCGAGCATCAATTTATATATTAATCATACAACAAAGTTCATATTCAACTCCACACCTCAATTTTAGTGCTACGCAATCATCTGCTGCAGCATTGAATCGCATTTTCGATACACTCAGGGCACAACAATAAAAACGTTTTTATTCCTAAATGCATTATTGGTGAAACCGGATGGAACATCACGCAAATGCAGGAAGAGAATCGGAACTTACGACTTTTTCGTGGCTGGAACTGGCAATGGGCTTCTGTGAGGAAGTTTCAAAAATCATCAACGCCGCCCAGTCCTCATTGGATAAAACCGAAAAAGACGCTCCTGAAGAAAATTCATTTGAAGACAAATACCGAACATACAAAACCTGGAAAACCAGCTTAAAGAATCTGAACTCTTTTATTCAAATGATGACCCGACAGGATAACCGTGAAGCGATTTCGGAATCCATGGTGACATTTTTTGAATTTTCAAGTCAGGTCACCGGTGATTCATCTGAAAATCTACTGGAGTTTCAAAGTCAGCTTATAAACAGCATTTCCAGAATCGGGGAGCATACCAAAGCGTATAATTTTGATGATATTGACCAGCACATTTTTGAATCTTTCAGAAAACTTTATGAAAATGAGTTCAAAAAATATCTTTATGTCCCCAAGCTTGGTCTTCCGAGATTCCATATAGAACGGATCAGCGCCCTGATAGACAGATTCAACATCATTGCTGTCCGGTTAACTTATGAAAAATATCAATATGTTAAAAATATAAACCCCGGTCAAGTTGCAATTTTGGAAAATAGTTTTTCTATTTATTTTACAGCGATTGTTTTATTTTTGATTTTTTAA
>JAJRPH010000092.1 GCA_024280875.1 Deltaproteobacteria bacterium
AAAAGTCAGATTCCGATGGCAAAGAAAAAAGCTCCAAATTTAAGGCGCGCAAATCCTGAGTGATGATTTGTACTTAGCGTACCATGAAGAAACGAAGGATGAAGCGCAACACAGAATTTGGACTTTTTACGAAGCCATCAACATTAAATCAGCAACATTAAATTCATTAACTTTTGCGCGCCAGGTTTCAGAAACTTTTGGTGCAAAATTGTGTTTATTGGTCATTGGGAATAATGCCCAGAGCATTGCAGCATCTTTACAACCCTATGGCGCTGATACAATTTACCTGGTGGAAGATAAAAACCTTGAAAAATGTACTGCCGAAAAAACCTGGGGGCATGTAATCACTGAAGTCGCAAAACAATGCGATGCGGTATTTGTGGGTATGAATTCAGGAACCACCGGACGGAATTTGATGCCGAGAGTGGCGGGTAAATTAAGGGCCGGCATGGTAACAGATGTGATTGGTATGGAAGGAAGGGACTATATCCGTGAAATGTGGGCGGGAAACGTGTTGGCCACATTAGAAGTAAAGACGCCGATAACGGTGGGCACTATTCAAGGTACCGCATTTTCCAAAGTGGAACCAATAGGAACGGAAAGTCCCATCAAACAGTTGGAGATATCTGTCCCTGAAACAAAAACAAGGTTTATTGAAATTCGTGAGACCGTCAGTGATCGTCCGGATCCCACAGAAGCCTGTGTAGTGGTTTCAGGCGGCAGAGGGATGAAAGGCCCGGAGAATTTCAAGTTGATCGAAGACCTGACAGATCCCTTTGGCGGTGCAGTCGGTGCCAGCCGGGCGGCTGTTGATGCCGGATGGATTTCCAATGATTTTCAGGTGGGCCAGACCGGTAAAATGGTTGCCCCGGATTTGTATATTGCAGCCGGAATTTCCGGTGCCATTCAGCATCTGGCAGGCATGAAAAACAGCAAAGTGATTGTCGCAATCAATAAGGACGAAGAAGCACCGATTTTTCAAATCGCTGATTATGGCCTGGTAGCGGATCTGTTTAAGGCAGTACCGGAAATGATTGAGACTCTGGAGAAAGAAGCATTATGAGTCCTGCTGCAATGGGATTATTGCTTCTGGTGTTCCTTTACAGGTTCACTTTCAGCACTGTTCAGGTGGATGGCCGAAGATTTGTGACCGACTGGCACCTGCCCGGATTTGGGGATACGGCCCTGGGGATGACTATATTTTTTTCAAAGACCTGTTTACCCTGTAAAGGGGGACGGATTGTGGAAGATGTTACGGAACTTGTGAAGGCGTTAAAGGAGAAAACTAAGGTTATTTAAAGCGATTTTAAAAAGCCTCGATGTAAAAAAAGGAGGAAGGGTATGGAGACATTGCAAGACAGTGGTAAAAAAGAAATAACCATCAATGATATTAGACTGGAAGTGGAAACTTTGCGAAAACAAAGGCCTCACAACAAAAACGTTTTTATTTTTTTAAGAAATCCCATTAAACACCCTGTTGACTCTGTAGGATTTCTTGTATTTTTCAGTCTCATGCTCCTAAATGTAGTATTCGTACCTGTGTTTGAAATTATCAGGCTCCTAATTCTAAGGCCATTATTTACAATATTTCATACAACAATGGTCATCATTGGTGCCTTATTCATACGCATTCTGGTAAGACGCCTCATTTATATCGGGAATAAGGCGATTGAAAACAAACAGCGAGGAATTTATAAATTTATTTACAAAAAGGGGTTTCCCGCATTTCTGCGATTTTTTAACTTTTGCTTTGGTCCTTCCCTGAAGTTTTACCTGAAAATCGACACAAATGATATCCGGTCCATTGGAAAATATCAGGAGTGGGTTGATGATACACTCGGTGTTGAAGGTCACTGGATTGAAAGTGATGTTAACCGGGCAGTCAGGCTTGAAACATGGTGTCCCTATGCTGGCCGTGATATTCCATATGTTTCCCCTGCCGGTCAGGACAATCCAGAGTCCAGCGCAACCGGAAATCCCGACTACTCGGAATTTTGCAGTTATTTCATGGTGGACTGGTTACAACATTTTATAGAATCCTGTAACCCTGAATTTGAAGTAGCGCCGCTTACATGTATGATACCAAAAGGAGACGAATGTTGTGAATTCGTCTACAAGCGAAAAAAACCTTATGGAGGGGGAGAAAAATAATGAATATTTTAATCGCTTATTATTCCAGAACAGGACATACTGCGGAACTGGCTGTCTTAATTGCAGAAGAATTAACAGCTATGGGCCACACAATTGATTTTGAAAAGATCGAACCTGTCAAAGAAGATCATAGATGGCCGCTATTATGGAGAACACAATGGTATTGGGGGGGGCTGGTAATCGGACTTGTATCAAATAAATATCGGGAATATTTTATTGAGAACTATAAAACTCCCGAAGTCGATATCAAGCCTTTAACGCACCCGGATGTCTCTAAATACGATCGAATCTGTATTGCTTCCCCGAAACATACCATTGTTCCTTGTGCGATTGAAAGATATCTCAGACAAGTGGAAGGCCTGAAAAATAAAAAGGTAGGTTATTTTGCTACATGGGCAGGGCCGCCGCTAAAGCATTTTGAGGTGGAGCACTTATTCAGGCCTGCGGCGGACAGGCTTGAAAGAAGGGGGGCAAAACTGGTTTCAATCCTGGGGCTGTCAAGTGTGTATCATGAATCACTGCTGTCCGGTTAACTTTTTTTACTACAATATAACACCTTGATTATTAATATGATACTTGCAATTTTATTTTTTGAGATAGCGTTTTCGGTTTTTTTGTTATTTTTCGCCTCCGGCGAGGTTTTTTTATTATA
>JAJRPH010000093.1 GCA_024280875.1 Deltaproteobacteria bacterium
GCACCAGCCAACCGGACTCTATCGGCAATATCTTAAAGGCGATGGAGCCAGCGCTGAAAGGTCGCACCGAAGTACCTCCCAAAAGCCCAAAGAAAAAATTGACTGTTGAAAAGCTTCATGACCGGGTTCTGTAGCTTGAGCATCAAGTCAGCCATCTGACACAAAAAATCGCAGCAATAGAACTAAATCGCTAAAACGTATCAACTTGCCCCTGGCAGCGGGGTCAACAAGCATTGACGCGAAATAGCGGAGTTTATATTTATAAATGAGCATTTAGAGCGTCAATTTTAACGCCGCATGGCCCAGCGCAATAGTTTTTCAGCATCCTGATAATGGGATCGTATCTTTAATCTTCCCTGCTCCGTTTCTCCGCTCCCTGCTTTTTTACTTAGAGGCTGCTGATGCTTCAATACAAATCACAATCATAGATGTGAAACCAGTTCCCCGCTAAAGCCCTCTCATCCACTCTGGCTTTAACGCAACATTACCCGCCAGTGCATCATCAAGCGTTTTTAGAACAGCCTCTTTATCCTGAGGAAATCTTGCATCAATCGATAGATAATTACTTGCATGCACAGAACGGAATGCTCCTCTCGAAAGATCAGTATATTTCACAAGCTCTCTCAGCTCGGCAATCATTCCAATATCATCCGGCACCTTGAATTCTCCTTTATCAAATGCCTGACCAAGAGGTGTCTTCGGCAAAGGGATCAGAGAAAGAACACTGACAGCTTCCGGATCGATTGCTGTCAGGGCTTTTCCTGTTTCCCTCGCATGATTAAGACTTAGCTCAACTTCTCCAAGCCCCATCAGAACAATCGTCACAAGCTTGATACCCGATTTTCTCAATCTCTGACAGTGATGGATCAGCTCTTCCGGTGTGCCACCCTTTTGAATCGACTTTCGAACATCAGCATGCCCTGATTCCAACCCCAGAAAAACAGCCTTTATGCCCATTTCGTGTAACTTTGCAAGATCCTCATCCGATTTCATTTTTATCGATTTTAAATTTGCATAGCAGGTGGTTCTTTTAACCCAGGGAAGTTTTTCCTGTATCTCCCCTAAAAGCCATACCCAGTGCTTCATAGGCATCACAAAAGCATCACCGTCCATTACAAAAACCCGGTCCTGATGCCGGCAGTACTTACTCGCGAAAGCCAGATCACCCTCAAGATATTTTCTATCTTTTATGGTAAATTTTTTATCCTTATAGGCACCGCAAAAAGTACATTTTGAATGGGAACAACCGAGTGTTGCCTGTAAAAGTATCGCATTGAACTCACTAGGCGGGCGGATACAGTTTCCTACATGATGCAGTCGATCGGGAATCATTGTCATAATATTATCCTGTGAGGGTTATTCTTTATGTTTTTATCAGTGACTATTTTTTTATACATTAATCTGCGATAGCCTTTTCAACCAGTTTCATAACCTCGTTGATGGGTATTCTTTGTTTTGTCTTGGCAATAAATCCTGTTTTGTGAGCAAATTTTATTTTCTCATCGCCTTCCAGTTTAGAAAAATCCACGCCCATAGCCTTATTTAGCCTTGCCAGTCGCCAGCCTTCACCACGACCGTCATAGGAAACCGAAATTTCAGCAGGTGGATCCATCCGGCTGCTGTACCGTTGTACACCGGTTGAATCATTTGTCAGGCCAATCAGTACGGTTTTGTTTTTTACAATACATTTTTCGGAATTTCTCCAGAATTCAATCTGTGAAGAGAGGGTCCTGGCCCCCTTAATTACGTGTTGCCCGAATGAGCGCATCAGGGGGTAAATCTCACCGGGATTTTGTTCAAACAGTTCAAGAAACCAGTCTTCAATCGGGTTGATAAAGTGCAAGAGATCTTTAATACCCAGCTCATCAGCAATTTTAAAGGGGCCGAAACGATCAAATTTATCCTTGAATTCCCACCAAGGTGTAATTCTGAGTGTGGCCGCAAGGCCTAAATGGTCAGCAACCAGCATAAAGCTTGCGGGGATGTCAGTACTTTGATGATGATCAAAATTTTTCAAGTCAGGTTCACGCTTCATGCCCACATCAATCACCCAGATATCGGGATTTACCAGTTCCTCTTCTGTGGGGTGTCGGCGTTCTATCGTATAAATGACGTCATTATTGACGGCTAATACAAGGGATATGGCAAAAAATTCATCAAAATGTGCTGTGCCCGGATGTGTAATAATTAGCCTGTTCACTTCAAAAACTCCATTTTAGGAATCCTGCTTTCCTTTGTTATCACAGGTTTCTTCGTTTCCATTAACAACCCCATTAACAAGCTGGATATTCTTATGTTTTGGAAACCAGTTTACATTTTCAGTCATTACAAACACTATTTATATTTTATATGCAGTTTTATTTAATACTTATTTCCGGAAAACATCCATACTTATCTTTATTTTTTGGGCCCTGGTTTCCAGGGCCTCAGCCGCCGGTTCAAAAGAAATTCCTTTTTTCCAATAAACGAATCCTTTTCCAAAGGCAAGTCGGTTCGTGCATGCTTCCATAATAATACCTAAATTGAGCGTTTTAAATTTTGAAAAAATTGTTTTTATATTTATTTGCGGATCAAAAGCCATCTATATAATGCCAGAGATAAACCTGGCATTGATTGACTTCTATGGAGCAATATAATATTAATCATGTGGCACAAAGTGATAATATAGTTTTGTCAAGCGTCTCTATCTTTCCAAATAACGTAAGCATCAGGCGATTGATTTGATTTTCAAACCCGGCCGCGACCGGTGACAAACCAGGGAGAGTAATGTTGAATATCTCGGATTTTATAGGTCCAAAGTGGAAACACAGTAAACCGGAAGTTCGCCTGAAAGCTGTTCGGGCGATGGACGAAAAAACAGCGGACTTGCTCGCGCAGATCGGTAAAACCGATACGGATTCGGATGTAAGGGTTGCGGCGGTTGAAAAAATAACGGATATGGAATTGTTGAATGATATTTTTTTGAGCGACCCGGAAGATGTCGTCAGGCAATCCGCAGAAAAACGACTCAATCCGATGTACCGGGATATGATAGCAGACACCCCTGATCCGGCTGCGCGCGGCAAGATTCTGGACCGGCTGGACAATCAAGAGACGCTGGTGTGGATCGCCGGGGAAATCAATAATCCGGATATCCGTCTTGAGATACTGGACCGGATCGACGAACCGTGTCATCTGTGCATGATCGCGGAAAGCAACTGGGGCATGAAGGCTGGAATGGCGGTCATTGAAAAACTTTCAGACCCTGAACATCTCGAACAGGTTGTCCGCAAGGGATCCAACAAAAAAATCAGGAAACTGGCGGAAACCAAGCGGCAGGCGACTCTTGCCGAGTTAAATCCCCCCTCCCCGGATGAAATCAGAAGACGGGAACTCGAAGCACTTTGTCACAAAATGGCAAACCTGATCCAATCGGAACCATCGGATGGATGGGATGCCCTGGCCGCAGAGTTGGAACGGTCCTGGGAGGCCCTTGATCCGGAAAAGAACCATGAATTGCGCGGGCGTTTTGACGCAGCAGGCGAGGCACTCGAAAAAGAAAGCAATCGGCCGAAGAATAGGCGCACCGTACGCGCGGAATGCGAACACCTTTGTGCGTCTATTGAAAAGATGCTGGCCCCGTTCGACGATGATGCAGACCGTTTCAGACAGCTTCAGGAAATCCGCCGTCAGGTCGATTCCACCTGCGTACCTGAATCGGTTTACCGGAAATTCGCGGCGCGGTTCGACGATGCCGTCAGCGCTTATGAACGGACACGCGACCGCGTCTTTAAAGACAGGGAGTTGCACCAGAACCATATCGAGCGTCTCCGGGACTGTTGTGACAGGATGGGGCAACTGGCCGAAGCAAACGCTCCCGACGTCGTCGGATCAAGCGCGCGACCGGATCAACTGATCCAATCCTGGCAAGACGCCTGGTTTGAATCACCCGAAACCGCCCCCCTGAAGCAGCGATTCGATCGCGCAATTGAAATTATTGAGCGGGAACAAGCAGCGCGCAGAGCAGCGGCCGAGCAAAAAAGCCGTGAACTGCATGAACGGCTCATTACGCTCTGCGAATCGGTTGAAGGGGCGCATGCCAAAAATCCTTTTGACGCTGAGGCGGATGTAAAAGCAGCCCAACAGGAATGGAAAAAACAAAGCCCCCTGCTTCCCGAGGTCGGAAAGGAACTGTCGCCTCGGTTTCGAAATGCCTGCAACCTTTATTTTGAAAAACTGTCGGAGTTCCGGAACAACCGGGACTGGGAAAGATGGGCAAACCTGAATCAAAAGAAAGCCCTTTGTGAAACTGCCGAAAAACTGGCTGAAGAAGATCCATTGAGCACAACGGCCGGAACGGCCAAAAAAATACGGGACATCCAGGCGCGCTGGAAGGAGATTGGTCCGGTATCCAGGGATAAATCGGATGAGATATGGAATCGGTTCAGAAAAGCGTGCGACCGGGTATTAATCCCCTGCTTAGAACGGAAAACAGAGCTGTATAACGAAATAAGGGAACTGGCTGATTCAGAAAACTGGCAGGAGACAACCCCGAAAATAAAGGCGGTGCAAAACCTCTGGAAAGAGATCGGACCGATTCCCCGGGCAATGGAAAAGGATCTGCAACGCTCTTTTCAGGAAATCTGTGATACATTTTTTACTCGGCGGAGGTCCTTTTATGAACAATTGGATGAAGAGCGCCGGGAAAATTTAAAGCAGAAGCGCCGCCTCTGCGAGGAAGCCGAAGCCTTGTCCGAATCGGCTGATTTTAAAAGTACCCTTTCTCGGATAAAAGAATTACAGGCAAGCTGGAAAGAGATCGGACCGATTCCCAGGAGCAAGGGAGACGCCTTGTGGAAGCGTTTTCACTCGGCCTGCAATCGTTTTTTTCACCACCTGGACGAGGAAAGGCTCGCCAACCTCCGGAAAAAAGAATTGCTTTGCGATCAGGTCGAGACGCTTGTCGAATCCATCCCAAAAAACAGGGAGGATACGGTGGACGCGGAAGACACGGTGAACCGTGATTCAGATGATAAAGAGAAAATCTCTAAAATCCGCCGCAGTATCATCGATCTGCAAAAGGAATGGAAAACCATCGGACCGGTTCCAAAAGAATCGGACAATGCGATATGGGATCGTTTTCGAAAACCGTGCGACGTGTTTTTCGACCGTTATGAGGATCATTTCGCCGCAGTACTGGATCAGCTGTCGCAGAATCAAACATTGAAAGAGGAACTGCTCGTCGAGGCCTTGCAGTTATCCGAATCCACGGAATGGAAAGCCGCCAGGGCAAGATTGATCAATCTTCAGGCTGAATGGAAGAAAATCGGACCCGCCCCTAGAAAACGCAACCAGAAACTCTGGAATAATTTTCGTGCCGCGTGCGACACCTTCTTCGACCGAAGCAAACGATTTTACGAGGAAATGGACCAGCAGCGGACCAACAATCTCAAGCAAAAATCAGATATTTGCCTGCACATGGAACTTCTGGCAAAGGTGGTCATGGACAAATCCGAGATCCAGTACGACCAGAACGTTCCCATGGCCGAACAGCTCAATATCGCCCTCGACTATAAGGATGAAATCGTCGTACCTGATGATTCCCGGGCAACCCGAAAAAAGGCTTCCAGAAAGGTCAGGTATCTTCAGGAAAAATGGAAAACCATTGGCCCAGTGCCCAAAAAGAATGACAAGGATATCTGGGAGCGTTATCGCAAGGCCTCAAAGATATGCAGTGGATTTTAACTCTCTCCGGCAGGTAGCCAATACTTATTATTGCATCTGGGCGTCTGCAAATGGTTGAGAACAGCCATTTTACTCCTGATCACGCCGCCGAATTCTCGAAAAGGGGCAGACTTTTTTATCCGGTTTACATCCGGTTGACGTCCTAGGAGGAAAAGGCATCCTATAATCCCCTTTTTGACGGTGAAAAGTGCGATATAGCCCCTGAAAACACCCATTATTGCTAAGAGAATACTTGATATTAAAGGGATTAGCGTGGTCGACCCCAGATCACACAATGGGGATATCTCCGATGAAACATATCAGGAACTGATGGGTAAAATTGAGAAAGATAACCAGCAGAAAACCAGATTATATGCTTATTGGAATAAAGGACTGCGTTTTGAAAGTGAGGGTAATGAATTTAAGACCATTTTGGGCGGCAGGATTTTAAACAACTGGGCAACGATTAAAGCAGACCATGAATTTAATGATTTGAATCTCGAAGGCTTCGGGCCGAAGATGCGCCATGCCAGATTTTATGCGGCCGGCACGATTTATACCCGATTTACATTTGATGGCTTCGTAAAAAGTCCAAATTCTGTGTTGCGCTGCATCCTTCGTTTCTTCAAAGTACGACAAGTACGAATCATCACTCAGGATTTGCGCGCCTTGAATTTGGAACTTTTTTCTTTGCCATCGGAATTTGACTTTTTACGAGATTGTCA